>NZ_JBSGXU010000130.1:0-23182 GCF_053610205.1 Streptomyces sp. NPDC054932
GTCCCCGGCCCCGCTCTCGCCGCTCTCCCCGCCACCGGGATCCGCCGGGCCGGGGGTGATGGTGGGGACGGGCACGGGCTGCCCGCCGAGCACGGCGTTGTAGCCGTTGGCCGCGCCGATGGCGGCGCCCGCCCAGTCGTTCTGCTTCAGCGCGGGCTCGATGGCGGTCTGCGCGACGGTGGCCAGCTGCTGCTCGGTGAAACCGGAGTCGACATCGGCCGAATAGGCGTACTGCCGGTCCCCGGTCGCCACGGCCAGCAGGACGTCGTTCTGGCCGAGGCCGTTGCGCTGCGCGGTGGCGTCGGCCCAGCTCTGGGCGGAGCGCCCGGAGAAGTCCTGTACGTAGACCACGAAGAGCTGGATCTTCCGGTCGGCGTACAGCTTGTCGAGCGCGGCGGCCACGGCGCCCTGCCGGTCGCCGAGGGCCCCGACACGGTCGGTGATCTGCCCCTGCCGGGACAGGGCGACGGGATCCTCCGCCCGCGCGGCCGGCGCCGAGGCCGTGCCCCAGCCGCCGAGCGCGAGCAGCACGGCCGCGAGCGCGAGCGCGGCCCGTACGAACGTCCTGCGGCGCGGCCTGCTTCTCGGCGGAATCACAATTGGGAGGTTATGGGTGGTTTCCTGGCCTCGCATTCGGAGTCATTCCGGTGACCGTCCGGTCCCCGCCTCGTTGGCAGCGCATGAAGAAGATCATCTCCGCCGCCGCGCTCACCGTGGCCGCGCTCGCCCTCGCCACGCCCGCCCACGCCGACAACGACAGCAACTTCGGCGGCGGGGTCAACGCGGCCAACAACTGGAACTTCACCGCGGCCGCCGTCTGCCTCCAGGAGGTGGCCGTGGTCCCCGTCCTCGGCGACTGGGTGGGCGACCACGCGAACAACTGCTCCAACGGCAACGTCGTCGACCACTCCTGAGCACGGCGGCGGCCGCCGGCCCGGGCCCTCCCGAGGGGGCCCGGGCCCGGCCGTCAGCCCTGCCGGCGCCCGATCTTGTTCCCCAGCCACACCAGCGGGTCGTACTTGCGGTCCACCGCCCGCTCCTTCAGCGGGATCAGTGCGTTGTCGGTGATCTTGATGCCCTCCGGGCAGACCTCCGTGCAGCACTTGGTGATGTTGCAGTAACCGAGCCCGTGTTCCTCCTGCGCGGTGCGCTTGCGGTCCAGGCCCGCCTCCGCCGCCGCGTCCAGCGGGTGCATGTCCAGCTCCGCCACCCGCATCAGGAAGCGCGGGCCCGCGAAGGCGCCCTTGTTCTCCTCGTGGTCACGCACCACGTGACAGGTGTCCTGGCACAGGAAGCACTCGATGCACTTCCTGAACTCCTGCGAGCGCTCCACGTCGATCTGCTGCATCCGGTACGCGCCCGGGGCCACCCCCTCCGGCGGGACGAACGCCGGCACCTCCCGCGCCTTCGCGTAGTTGAAGGACACGTCCGTCACCAGGTCCCGGACGACCGGGAAGGCACGCAGCGGGGTGACCGTGATCGTCTCGGACCGTTCGAAGGTCGACATGCGCGTCATGCACATCAGCCGCGGCCGGCCGTTGACCTCCGCGCTGCACGAGCCGCACTTGCCCGCCTTGCAGTTCCAGCGCACCGCCAGGTCCGAGGCCTGGGTCGCCTGGAGCCGGTGGACGATGTCCAGGACCACCTCCCCGTCGTGCACCTCGACGGTGAAGTCCCGCAGTTCCCCGCCCTCCGCGTCGCCCCGCCAGATCCGGAAGCTCGCGTCGTACGTACTCATTCGTACAGCTCCTCTTCGGCGAGGTACTTGACCAGCTCTTCCTTCTCGAAGAGTGCGAGCAGGTCGGGACGGATGGGCTCGGTGCGGGTCCGTTCGAGGGCGATCCGGTCGGCGGCCGGGTCCGCCGGCGGCGGGTCCACCGGCCGGCACAGCAGATTCACCGGGCGCCAGTCGCGCTCCATCGCCGGGCAGTCCTCGCGGGTGTGCCCGCCCCGGCTCTCGGTGCGCTCCAGGGCCGCGCGGGCCACGCACTCGCTGACCAGCAGCATGTTCCGCAGGTCCAGCGCCAGGTGCCAGCCCGGGTTGAACTGCCGGTGCCCCTCGACACCGGCCCGGGAGGCCCGTACGCGCAGGGTCGCGAGCTTCTCCAGGGCCTCGGCCATCTCGCCCTCGCGCCGGATGATGCCGACGAGGTCGTTCATGGTCGTCTGGAGTTCCTGGTGGAGCGTGTACGGGTTCTCCGCGCCCTCGGCGGCGTGGAAGGGCGCCAGCGCCTCCGTCGCCGCCGCGTCGATCTCCGACTGGGCCACCGCCGGGCGTGCGCCGGCCCCGGAGGCGTACTCCGCCGCGTGCAGTCCCGCCCGCCGCCCGAAGACCAGCAGGTCGGACAGGGAGTTCCCGCCGAGCCGGTTCGAGCCGTGCATGCCGCCCGCGACCTCGCCCGCCGCGAACAGCCCCGGGACGCCGACGGTGGCCGCGGTCTCGGAGTCGACGGCGATCCCGCCCATCACGTAGTGGCAGGTCGGGCCGACCTCCATCGGCTCCGCCGTGATGTCCACGTCCGCCAGCTCCTTGAACTGGTGGTACATCGACGGCAGCCGCCGTTTGATCTTCTCGGCCGGCATCCGGGTGGACACGTCGAGGAAGACCCCGCCGTGCGGGGAGCCGCGGCCGGCCTTCACCTCGGAGTTGATGGCCCGGGCCACCTCGTCGCGCGGCAGCAGCTCGGGCGGACGCCGGTTGTGGTCCGGGTCCTCGTACCAGCGGTCGCCCTCCTCCTCCGACTCGGCGTACTTCTCCTTGAAGACGTCGGGGACGTAGTCGAACATGAACCGCTTGCCCTCGGAGTTGCGCAGCACCCCGCCGTCGCCGCGCACCGACTCGGTGACGAGGATCCCCTTCACCGAGGGCGGCCAGACCATGCCGGTCGGGTGGAACTGCACGAACTCCATGTTGAGCAGGGGCGCGCCCGCGAGCAGGGCCAGCGCGTGCCCGTCGCCCGTGTACTCCCAGGAGTTCGAGGTGGTCTTGAAGGACTTGCCGATCCCGCCCGTGGCGAGGACCACCGCCGGGGCCTCCAGCACGAAGAAGCGGCCGGACTCGCGCTCGTAGCAGAAGGTCCCCGAGACCCTCTGCCCCTCCTTCGGACTGTGATCCTTCAGAACCCTGGTGACCGTGCATTCCTGGAAGACCTTGAGCCGGGCCTCGTAGTCCCCGTACTCCTTGAAGTCCTCCTGCTGGAGCTGGACGATCTTCTGCTGGAGCGTACGGATCAGCTCCAGGCCGGTGCGGTCGCCGACGTGCGCGAGGCGCGGGTACTCGTGCCCGCCGAAGTTGCGCTGGGAGATCTTCCCGTCGGGCGTGCGGTCGAAGAGCGCGCCCCAGGTCTCCAGCTCCCAGACCCGGTCCGGAGCCTCCTTCGCGTGGAGTTCCGCCATCCGCCACTGATTGAGGAACTTGCCCCCGCGCATGGTGTCGCGGAAGTGCACCTGCCAGTTGTCGCCCTCGTTGACATTGCCCATGGAGGCGGCGATCCCGCCCTCCGCCATCACCGTATGGGCCTTGCCGAACAGGGACTTGCAGATCACGGCCGTACGGGCGCCGCGCTCGCGGGCCTCGATCGCGGCGCGCAGCCCGGCGCCGCCCGCGCCGACCACGACCACGTCCCACTGCTGCCGTTCCACTTGAGCCATCTCAGAAGATCCTCGGGTCGGTGAAGGCGCCGCTGGCGAGCAGGTACACGTAGAAGTCGCACAGGGCCACGCTGATCAGGGAGGCCCACGCCAGCTGCATGTGGCGGGAGTTGAGCCGGCTGACCCAGCCCCAGAGCCGGTAGCGCACCGGGTGCTTCGAGAAGTGCTTGAGCCGGCCGCCCATGATGTGGCGGCAGGAGTGGCAGGACACGGTGTAGGCCCAGATCAGCGCGATGTTGACCAGGAACAGCAGGGTCCCGAGGCCCATGTGGCCCCACTCGTACTGCTCGTTGCGGAAGGTCAGCACCGTGTCGTAGGTGAGGATGCCCGCGACCGGGACCGCCGCGTAGAAGAAGTACCGGTGCGCGTTCTGCAGGATCAGCGGGAAGCGGGTCTCGCCGGTGTACTTCGTGTGCGGTTCGGCGACGGCGCAGGCGGGCGGCGAGGCCCAGAAGCCCCGGTAGTAGGCCTTGCGGTAGTAGTAGCAGGTCAGCCGGAAGCCGAGCGGGAAGATCAGGATCAGCAGGGCGGGGGAGAGGCCCCACCAGCTGCCGAAGATCTCCCAGTTGGGTCCGCCCTTCATCGGGACGCAGTTCTCCGCGAGACACGGGGAGTAGAAGGGGGAGACGTACGGGGCCGCGTAGTAGTCGGCGTTCGCGAAGGCCCGCCACGTCGAGTAGACGATGAAGGCGAGCAGCCCGGCCGCGGTGCCGGCGGGGGCCAGCCACCACCGGTCGGTCCGCAGGTGCCGGGCCGCGATCGCGGCCCGTGAGGCGTCATGGACGCCGCCGGGCCGCTGCTGGGGTCGTTCCGTGCCTGTGGCCAAAGAGGACTCCGGGAGGAGTGATGAGGGGGTGCCCCCTGCGGCCCGGCCGCGGACGGCCGGACCGCACGGGGCGCGGGTGGATGCGCGTCCGTGACGGGCGGGCTCAGGGGGCGCGGCGGTCGCGGGCGCCCAGGCCCTCGTCGTCGGAGTCCGTCCACAGCGAGCTGTCGTAGGGGGTGTCCGGGACCGTCACCATCCGGGACGGGTCCGGACCGGCCGCCGCCGTCGACGGCTTCTGCCGGGCGGCCTGCTGTTCCAGCCGCTCGACCTTGCGCGTCAGCTCGTCCAGATTGCGCCGTACGGCACTCAGATCGTCTTGCAGGGACATGATTTGCCCTCACTTCCGCCAGGGTGCGGTGGCAACGCTCATGTGCGCCTGCGAGTGTCGCGCTTCCCGTCCCCCCTTGTGAAGGGACGTGCAGCGATTGCGGGCGCGCAGGCGTGAATCGTGCGCCCCTCCCTGCCCCCCATTCTCATCCCTCTCCCGGGGGAACGCCTCCCGCCGCGCAAGCGGGATTGGTCCGCACGGGTGGGGTTCGCGGCGTGGCGAGAGGCGGGTGCGGGGGGTGCGGCGGAGCGTCTATTTCAGTGGGTTCCGGCAACCGGTGTGATCAGCTCCATATACCGCCGAACGTGATCATGCTTCCCCCACGCCCCGCCCCGGAGGTACCACCCATGTCCCAGAGAAGGCGCAGGTCCTTGGCGCTCCTGACCTCGGGAGTCCTCGCACTGCCGCTGCTCACGGGCTGCGGCGCGGGTGACGACGAGGGCGGTCCGGCCGCCGCAGGACAGGACATCGCCACGACCACCCGCGACAAGGTCGCGGACGGGGGTGTGCTGCGCTGGGCGGTGGACGCGCTCCCGGACACCCTCAACACCTTCCAGGCCGACGCGGACGCCACCACGAACCGCATCGCCGGCGCCGTACTGCCGCAGCTGTTCGTGCTGGACGCCAAGGGGCGGCCGGTGGCCAATCCCGATTATCTGGAGAAGGCCGAGGTCATCGAGCGGGAGCCCAAGCAGGTCGTCCAGTACAAGCTGAACCAGAAGGCGGTGTGGAGCGACGGGCGCGAGATCGGCGCCGCCGACTTCGTGGCGCAGTGGCGGGCCCTGAACGGCAAGGACTCGGCGTACTGGACGGCGCGCAACGCAGGCTACGAGCGGATCGAGAAGATCGAGAAGGGCAAGACCGACCTGGAGGTCCGGGTCACCTTCAACAAGCCGTACACCGACTGGCGCTCCCTCTTCACCCCGCTCTACCCCAAGCAGGTCACCGGCACCCCGGACGCCTTCAACGAGGGCGCGCGCGGCGCACTGAAGGTCACCGCGGGGCCCTTCGCACTCGGCGCGATCGACAAGAAGACCGGCACCGCCGCCCTGACCCGCAACGCGCGCTGGTGGGGCCGGCAGGCCAAGCTGGACACGCTGATCCTGACGGCGGTCCCGCGGGCCGAGCGCCCGGCGGCGCTGGCCGCCGGGAAGCTCGACCTGGCGGAGATCGACCGCTCCGGGGCCGACCGGATCGCACTGGCCCGCCGGGACGCCGCCGCCAAGAAGGGCCCGGGCGCGGGCGGCGCCCCGGCCCACGGCCCGGGGGCCACGCTGACCCCGGCGCAGGCCACGCTGTCGTGGGCCGTCGCCTTCGGGACGGACGAGGAGAAGGCCGCGGCGGAGACGGACAGCCGCCAGAAGCACCTCGCCTCGGTCAAGCGGTACGCCGACGAGCAGGCGGCCCTGAAGGCCTTCACCGTGCGCAAGTCCCTGGAGCCGGCCTACACGCAGCTCGCGATGAACGGGGCCTCCGGCCCGCTGGTGGACGAGCGGGTGCGCCGGGCGGTGGCCCGGGCCCTGAACCGCCAGGCGCTGGCCGAGGCCGTACTGAAGCCGCTCGGCCTGCCCGCCAAGCCGGTCGGCAGCCACCTCGCGCTGGCCGGGCAGCAGGCGTACGCCGACAACAGCGACGCCCTCGGCGGCCAGGACACCCAGGCGGCCCAGGCCCTGCTCGCGGACGCGGGCTGGCGCCGGGGCGGCAAGATCACCGAACCGGCGGGAGCCAAGGCCGGCCCGGAGAGCGCGCCGCAGGACGACTCGAAGACCCCGTCGGGCCCGGGCACCGGCAACGACGGGCTCTACATCGTGGGCCAGGACGACGGGTCCAACGGCGATCCGCGCCCCGCGGCCGCCCCGCGCCCCCGGACCGGCGAAGGCGCCGCCGCTGCCGCGGGCGCGCAGGCCACGCCGTCCCCGGTGCTCGCCCCCGCCCCCTTCGGGGCCCAGCTGAAGGCGTCCCTGCTCGCCCAGGCGGCCACCGCCGCCCGGCCCGAGGCCCTCGACGACGGCAAGGGCGCCCCGGCCCGGGACGGCGACGCGGCCGACCCCGCCAAGGGTTCCCCGGCTCCGGCCCCGGTCAAGCAGCCCGCCCGTACGTCCGGCGGCATGCTCGCCAAGGACGGCAAGGCGCTCACCCTGCGCTTCGTCGTCCCGGCGGGTCCCGGCTCGGAGTCCCTGCGCACCGTCGCCGAGCGGATCTCCGGGATGCTGCGCAAGATCGGCGTGAGCACCGAAACGATCAAGGTGGCCGACGACAGCTTCTTCAAGGACCACGTCGCCTCGGGCCAGTACGACCTGGCCCTGTACTCCTGGCCCGCGACGGCCTACCCGGCCACCGATGCCCGGCCCATCTTCGCCAAGCCGGAGCCGGCCGCGGACGGCTCCCTCCTCGTCGAACAGAACTACACACGGGTCGGCACCGACCACATCGACCAGCTGTTCGACCAGGCGGTCGGCGAGCTGGACGAGCAGCAGTCCCGTGAGCTGATGCGCAAGGCGGACGCCCGGATCTGGGCCGCCGCCGGATCCATCCCCCTCTACCAGCGGCCCGAGCTGGTGGCGGTCAGGCCCGGCCTCGCCAACGCCGGCGCCTTCGGCCTCGGCGCCCCCCGCTACCAGGACATCGGCTGGAAGAAGGCCAGGGCCGCGAAGGGCGGGAAGAAGTAGCGCGGGAGAAGAAGTGGTGACAAAGCGGTGCCTGTCAGGTTGACCCGCGGGTCACAAGCTCAGATGTGACTCAAGTCCCTTGCCCGCCGGATCCCCCGGCGGGCAAGGTCGTGCCATACCCATTGACCCGGCCTTTGACCGCATGTTTACCGGCAGGATGGGCGGCCGTGCCACCCCACGCAGCGCTCGGCCGCGCTCATTCGTCCGGCCTCTTGACAGACCCCCCGGCAGGCGGTTCCCGCCACGCGACGTACCATGGGGTAAGGCCGTGGCAGGTTTTCGCCCGGCCGAGGCGCGCGTGCCGGACCGTACGCGACGCCATCCACGATCCCGGGAGAAGCGCCGAAGTGCCCACGCGCCACGACATCCGTAACGTCGCCATCGTCGCCCACGTCGACCATGGCAAGACGACCATCGTCGATGCCATGCTCAAGCAGGCCGGTGCCTTCGCCGCCCACCAGCACCTCGACGACCGCATGATGGACTCGAACGACCTGGAGCGTGAGAAGGGCATCACGATCCTCGCCAAGAACACGGCGGTGAAGTATCACCCCAAGGACGGCGGGGCCCCGATCACGATCAACATCATCGACACCCCCGGCCACGCCGACTTCGGTGGTGAGGTCGAGCGCGGTCTGTCGATGGTGGACGCCGTCGTTCTGCTGGTGGACGCCTCCGAGGGTCCGCTGCCCCAGACCCGCTTCGTCCTGCGCAAGGCCCTGCAGGCGAAGATGCCGGTCATCCTCTGCATCAACAAGACCGACCGCCCGGACTCCCGGATCGACGCCGTCGTCAACGAGACGTACGACCTCTTCCTGGACCTGGACGCGGACGAGGACCAGATCGAATTCCCGATCGTCTACGCCTGCGGCCGTGACGGCGTGGCCTCGCTGACCAAGCCCGAGGACGGCACCGTCCCCGCGGACAGCGACAGCCTGGAGCCGTTCTTCTCCACCATCCTGGAGCACGTCCCCGCCCCGGTGTACGACGAGGAGGCCCCCCTCCAGGCCCACGTCACCAACCTGGACGCCGACAACTTCCTCGGCCGCATCGCGCTGCTCCGCGTCGAGCAGGGCGAGCTGCGCAAGGGCCAGACCGTCACCTGGATCAAGCGTGACGGCAGCCAGTCGAACGTCCGCATCACCGAGCTGATGATGACCGAGGCGCTCACCCGCAAGCCGGCCGAGGTGGCGGGCCCGGGTGACATCTGCGCGGTCGCCGGTATCCCCGACATCATGATCGGCGAGACCCTGGCCGACCCGGAGAACCCGATCGCGCTTCCGCTGATCTCGGTCGACGAGCCGGCGATCTCCATGACCATCGGTACGAACACCTCCCCGATGGTCGGCCGAGGCGGCAGCGGCAAGGGCGCGGACGCCAAGTCCGCGGTCAAGGACCGCAAGGTCACCGCCCGCCAGGTCAAGGACCGTCTGGACCGCGAGCTGATCGGTAACGTCTCGCTCCGCGTCCTGGAGACCGAGCGCCCCGACGCCTGGGAGGTCCAGGGCCGTGGTGAGCTCGCGCTCGCCATCCTGGTCGAGCAGATGCGCCGCGAGGGCTTCGAGCTGACCATCGGCAAGCCGCAGGTGGTCACGCAGGAGATCGACGGCAAGGTGCACGAGCCGGTCGAGCGCATGACGATCGACGTCCCCGAGGAGCACATGGGTGCGGTCACGCAGCTCATGGGCGTCCGCAAGGGCCGCATGGACAACATGTCGAACCACGGCTCCGGCTGGGTCCGCATGGAGTTCGTCGTCCCGTCGCGCGGTCTCATCGGCTTCCGTACCGAGTTCCTGACCGGTACGCGCGGCACCGGCATCGCCCACTCGATCCACGAGGGCCACGAGCCGTGGTTCGGCCAGCTGGTGACCCGTAACAACGGTTCGCTGGTCGCCGACCGCGCCGGTTCCGTGACGCCGTTCGCGATGATCAACCTGCAGGAGCGCGGCGTCCTGTTCACCGACCCCGGCACCGAGGTGTACGAGGGCATGATCGTCGGCGAGAACTCGCGCTCCGACGACATGGACGTGAACATCACCAAGGAGAAGAAGCTCACCAACATGCGTGCGGCTTCCGCGGACAACACCGAGAACGTGGTGCCCCCGCGCAAGCTCTCCCTGGAGCAGTCCCTGGAGTTCTGCCGCGACGACGAGTGCGTCGAGGTGACCCCGGAGGCCGTCCGTATCCGCAAGGTCGTCCTGGACCAGAAGGACCGCTCGCGCACCGCGTCGCGCGCCAAGTCCGGCAAGTAGTAGCAGCCGTACGGCCGTTCGCCCGACTTTGCTCGGGCGGCGGCCGCGGTGGCCGCCGCCGGCCGCATGACCTTGGTAATGCAGCAGCCCCTCCCCTCACGGAGTCCGTGAAGAGAGGGGCTGTTCGCTTCTGTCAAGCGGATTTTTGCGTTCAGGTGTCCGCATACCGACCGTGACACTCCGGAAGATGAGCTAACCGTCCGTTTCGCACGTGTCTGTCTCCTATCCGTTTGTCCGGATTTCGGGTTTCTGACGCGGATCGATGTTGTGAAAACGAGACCACTTAAGTGTGGTTTACGGCCTGGCAGTCCCTGAGGATGGCTCCATTGAGCTCGGGTCAATGGGTCACGCGATGTGGGGATCGCGCCGACTCACGAGCACACTATGGGCAGGAAAATGCTCGCCGTCAGGGGTGTCGGCGAGGTTTCTTTGCCCCTCAAGTCGATCAGTGGACTCATGAGGAGGAAACCCATGCGCGGTGCCAAGAGCGCCAAGTGGGTCGTGGGCGCGGTTGTCGTCGCCCTGGCCGCTACCGCCTGTGGCGGCGGTGACGGTGACAGCAAGGACAAGGGCAGCGCCAACGGCGGTGTGTTCCGGATGGGCAACACCGAGCCGGACACCATCGACCCGGGGCGTGCCCACGAGTCCACCGGTGTCCTGCTGGCCAACGCCCTGTTCACCGGCCTGTACGGCAACACGCCGGACGGTCTGGCCGAGCCGCTGCTCGCCGAGTCGGCGACGTCGGACGAGGGTTGCACGTCCTGGACCTTCAAGATCAAGCCCGACACCAAGTTCTCCAACGGCGAGGTCGTCGACGCCGAGTCGTTCGCCCGTGGTTGGGCCCGTGCCGCGCACAAGGCCGCCGCGTCCGACGTGGCGTACCACTTCGCCGGCATCAAGGGTTACGCCGAGCTGCAGGACGGCTCCGCCAAGACCTTCTCCGGTGTGACCACCCCGGACCCGTCCACCATCAAGGTGGACCTGGCCAAGGCGGACTGCGAGTTCGTCCTGAAGACGGCGCACAACGCCTACAGCCCGGTCCCGAAGGTCGCCAAGGTCGGCGAAGAGGACAAGGCGTTCGGCGAGGCCCCCATCGGCAACGGTCCGTTCAAGATGGACGGTGCCTGGGAGCACAACAAGGCGATCAACCTCGTCCGCAACGACGGTTACGCGCTGCAGAAGGCCTCCCTCGAGAAGGTCCAGGTCACGCTTCTCAACGACAAGACCGCGCACCAGCTCGAGTACGACGGCTTCCAGGCCGGCACCTTCGACTACGCGCACATCCCGACGCCGATGCTCAAGACGGCCGAGGCGAAGTTCAAGCCGCAGAACAAGTGGTTCGCCAAGGACACGAACGGCATGAACTTCGTTCTGCCGATCGGTGACAACGGTCCGACGAACAACAAGGACGCCCGTCTGGCGATCTCCTACGCGATCGACCGTCAGGCCATCGCCAAGGGTGTCTTCCAGGGCTACCAGACCCCGTCGACGACCATCGTGCCGCCGGCGTTCCCGAAGGCGTACCAGAAGGACCTGTGCGTCTCCTGCATCAAGCAGGACCCCGCCAAGGCCAAGGAGCACGCCGAGAAGGGCGGCCTGAAGCCGGGTAGCGAGATCAAGTTCAGCTTCAACACCGGTGCGGGCCACGAAGAGTGGGTCCAGGCCATCGCCAAGCAGGTCGAGGAGGTTCTCGGCGTCAAGGTCAAGCTCGACGGCAAGGACTTCCCGGGCATGCTCAAGGAGCAGCAGAGCGGTGCCGCCACCGGCATCTACCGCTTCGCGTGGGGCGCGGACTACCCGACCCCGGAGAACTTCCTGTTCCCGCTGCTGCACTCGTCTTCGATGGCGAAGGACGCCGAGGGCAACGTGACCGGTGACAACCGCGTCCGTTACAACAACCCGGAGTTCGACAAGCTGATCGACACGGCCCGTGGCACCAAGGACGAGGCCGCTCGCACCGCCCTGTACAAGCAGGCCGAGAAGATGGCCATGGAGGACATGGCCCTCATCCCGACCTTCAACCGTTCCCAGTTCCGCCTGATGGCGACCGACAAGTTCAACGGTCTGGACGACATCAACTTCAACGAGGACCCGATCCTCGAGAAGATCTCGCTCAAGAAGTAATCGGTTCGGACGGTATATCCGTCAGGAGCGAACGTGCCGCGGCCCCCGGGTGACCGGTGGGCCGCGGCCCCGCTCGGCAGGCCGTTTTTACTTCGGCACCCCTCACATCCGCGGGCAATCCCCGCCGGCCGAGAGCCGGCCCATTCTTCGGGCCGGAGGCCGCTGCTCCCAGAAGCGGCCAGGTAGAGAGGCACAAACATGGGAAGGTACGTCGCCCGTCGCCTCGGGCAGATGGTCATAGTCCTCATCGGCGCGACCATGGTTCTGTTCGCTTGTCTTTTCGTTCTCCCCGGTGACCCCGTGGGCTCGATCGCAGGCAGCGACAAGGCACGTGACCCAGCAGTGGTCGCGGAGCTCAAGGCGCGGTACGGGCTCGACAAGTCGCTGCCCGAGCAGTACGTGAACTACGTGGCCAAGGTCGCGACCGGAGACCTCGGCGAGGACTTCATCCAGCGCCGCGAGGTTTCCGACATCCTCGCCCCCAAGCTGCAGAACACCGCGAAGCTGGCCCTGCTGGCCATTGTTCTCGTGACGGTGTTCGGTATGGGCGTCGGCATCATCGCCGCCCTGTACAGATACAGCATCTTGGACATGGCCACGACATTCTTTACGACCATGGCCGTCGGTTTCCCGACGTTCGTGATCGGCATGCTGCTCATGAAGTATTTCGCCGTGGAACTCCAGTGGTTCCCACAGCTCGGCGGCGACAAGCTCGAAGGCATGGTCCTTCCCGCGGTCACCCTCGCCATCACCGACATCGCGTTCGTCGCCCGCCTCACCCGCGGCACGATGCTCGAGGTGCTGCGCGCGGACTACGTCAAGACGGCCGTGGCCAAGGGACTTCCGCAGCGTCGCGTGCTCTTCAAGCACGTGCTGCGCAACTCGTCCATTCCCGTGGTCACTTACCTGGGCATCTCGTTCGGTGGACTCCTCGGTGGTGCGCTCATCACTGAGGCGATCTTCAACTGGGACGGTGTCGGTCTGGCACTGGTTCAGGCGATTCAGCAGCAGAACAACCCGATCGTGATCGGGGTCGTGACGTACAGCGTCGCCATCTTCGTCGTCCTCAGCCTCATCGTGGACCTGCTGTACGCGGCCCTCGACCCGCGTATCCGCCTCAGCTGACCGCCCCCAAGGAGGATTTCCTCATGTCTGAGCTCGCAACGAGCCCGGCGATCGGGGACGAGAACCCCGTGTCGTCCGCTTCGGCCAAGGCCGAAGCCGCACCCAAGCAACTGAGCCAGTGGGGCGAGATCCGGCACCGCTACGTCCAGAACAAGCTGGCCGTCGTCGGTCTCGTGATCATCACCCTGCTGTTCCTGACGGCCGCGTTCGGCGACATGCTCGCCCCGTTCGACCCCGGCGCGCAGGACCTCGAGAACACCCTCGCCTCGCCCAACGGCACCCACTGGATGGGTACCGACGCCCTGGGCCGCGACATGTTCTCGCGCCTCATAGCCGGCACCCGCGTCGCCATGTTCGTCGGCCTCGCCTCGATCTTCTTCGCGGTACTGATCGGTGTCGCCCTTGGCGCCATCGCCGGTTACTTCGCCGGCTTCGCCGACACCCTGGTCATGCGCATCGCGGACGTCTTCCTCGCGTTCCCGCTGATGATCGGTGCCATCGTCATCATCCTGGTCACCGGCCGCGGCATCACCCCGGTGATCATCTCGCTCGCGATCTTCTCGTGGGCCACCGTGTCCAGGCTCCTGCGCAGCTCGATCCTGTCGGTGCGCGAGATGGACTACGTCCACGCCGCCAAGGCACTCGGCGCGAGCGGCTGGCGGATCGTGCGCACGCACATCCTGCCCAACTCGCTGACCGCCGTGCTGGTCTACGCGACGTTCAACGTCGGCACCACGATCGTCGGCGTCGCGGCGCTCTCCTTCCTCGGCGCCGGTGTCCCGGTCGACGTGCCGGAGTGGGGCAACATGCTGGCCGCCGGTCAGGCGTTCATCGGCGTCAATGACTACCTCTGGGTGTTCCCCAGCCTGTTCGTCGTCGTCACCGTGCTCGGCTTCGCCTTCGTCGGCGACGGCCTGCGTGACGCGCTCGACCCGAAGCTCCGGTAGGGCCGCCCGATGCCCCGAGACAACATCAGCAAGCAGGACGAAGGTGGCGGCGTGACGACGTCGGAGATTCTCAGCGTTGCGGAGACGGGCGGCGGATCCGCCGTGCCGCTGCTGGAGGTGGACAACCTTCAGGTCGAGTTCAAGACCCGTGACGGGGTCGCCAAGGCCGTCAACGGCGTGAGCTACAGCGTCAGCGCCGGCGAGACCCTCGCCGTGCTCGGCGAGTCCGGCTCCGGCAAGTCCGTCACCGCCCAGGCGATCATGGGCATCCTCGACAGCCCGCCCGGACGTATCGCGGGCGGCGAGGTGCGCTTCCACGGCAAGGACATCCTCAAGATGTCCGACGAGGAGCGCCGCAAGCTCCGCGGCAACAAGATGGCGATGATCTTCCAGGACGCGCTGTCCTCCCTGAACCCGGTCTACTCGGTGGGCGACCAGCTCGGCGAGATGTTCCGGGTGCACCGCGGAGCGTCCAAGAAGGACGCGAAGCTCAAGGCCATCGAGCTCATGGAGCGCGTGAAGATCCCCGCCGCCAAGGCGCGCGTGGGTGACTACCCGCACCAGTTCTCGGGCGGTATGCGCCAGCGCATCATGATCGCCATGGCGCTCGCCCTGGAGCCGGACCTGATCATCGCCGACGAGCCGACCACGGCTCTCGACGTGACGGTCCAGGCCCAGGTGATGGACCTGCTCGCGGAACTCCAGCGCGAGATGAACATGGGCCTGATCCTGATCACCCACGACCTCGGCGTCGTCGCCGACGTCGCGGACAAGATCGCGGTCATGTACGCGGGCCGGATCGTCGAGACCGCTCCGGTCCACGAGATCTACAAGCGCCCGTCCCACCCGTACACCCGTGGCCTGCTCGACTCGATCCCGCGCCTGGACCAGAAGGGCCAGGAGCTCTACGCGATCAAGGGCCTGCCGCCCAACCTGCTCCGCATCCCCGCGGGCTGCGCCTTCAGCCCCCGCTGCCCCAAGGCGCAGGACATCTGCCGCACCGAGATCCCGGTGCTGCACCCGGTCACCGAGCAGGACGGCACCGAACTGCCCGGCCGCGGCAGCGCGTGCCACTTCTGGAAGGAGCAGATCCATGGCTGAGCTCACCAAGAACGCCACCGAGCGCGAGCCGATCCTCCAGGTCCGTAACCTGGTCAAGCACTTCCCGCTGACCCAGGGAATCCTGTTCAAGAAGCAGGTCGGTGCGGTCAAGGCGGTCGACGGGGTCTCCTTCGACCTGTACCAGGGCGAGACCCTGGGCATCGTCGGCGAGTCCGGCTGTGGCAAGTCCACGGTCGCCAAGCTCCTGATGAACCTGGAGCGGGCGACCGCCGGCGAGGTCTTCTACAAGGGCCAGGACATCAGCAAGCTGTCCGGCCGCGCCCTGAAGGCCGTCCGCCGCAACATCCAGATGGTCTTCCAGGACCCGTACACGTCGCTGAACCCGCGCATGACGGTCGGCGACATCATCGGGGAGCCCTTCGAGATCCACCCCGAGGTGGCTCCCAAGGGCTCGCGCCGCCAGAAGGTCCAGGAGCTCCTGGACGTCGTCGGCCTGAACCCGGAGTACATCAACCGGTACCCGCACCAGTTCTCCGGCGGTCAGCGCCAGCGCATCGGCATCGCCCGCGGCCTGGCCCTGCAGCCCGAGATCATCATCTGCGACGAGCCGGTCTCCGCGCTCGACGTGTCGGTGCAGGCCCAGGTGATCAACCTGATGGAGAAGCTGCAGAACGAGTTCAACCTCTCGTACCTCTTCATCGCGCACGACCTCTCGATCGTCCGGCACATCTCGGACCGCGTGGGCGTCATGTACCTGGGCAAGATGGCGGAGATCGGCTCCGACGCCGAGATCTACGAGCACCCGACCCACCCGTACACGCAGGCGCTGCTCTCCGCCGTCCCGGTCCCGGACCCGGACGCGCGCGAGGGCCGTGAGCGGATCATCCTCACCGGCGACGTCCCGTCCCCGGCCAACCCGCCGTCGGGCTGCCGCTTCCGCACCCGCTGCTGGAAGGCCCAGGACAAGTGCTCCACCGAGGAGCCGGTGCTGGCGGTTCCCGAGCGCTTCAAGGGTCTGAACACCCTGGCCGCGCACGACTCGGCGTGCCACTTCGCGGAGGAGAAGGCCATCCTGGCCGTCTGACCGACGCGTTGTTCCCCGACGGCTGGTCCCCGGTGCCCCAAGGCGCCGGGGACCAGCCGTTTTTGGCGTGGGCCCGCGCGAGGGGGGCTTCCTGGAGAAAGCGGTTGCGGGCCCGGGAGCCCGCGCCGGAGAGTGACGCAATGACCATCACCGTACGGCCCGCCGGGCCCGGGGACGCGGCCGACATCTGCGCGCTGCTCAACGCCGTCGACGTGATCGAGATCGGCCGCCCGGAGACCGATCTGGGCACCGTCGAGTCGGATCTCAACGCGCCGGACGTGGACCTGGCCACCGATTCCTGGCTCGCCCTCCAGGACGGCCGGCTCGTCGCCTACGCCCTCGTGTGGGCCGACTCCGGGCCGGGCCGTGTCGACGGGGACCACTACGTGCTGCCCGGCCACGACGAGGCCGCCGTGCTGCTGCTGGAGCGCATGGAGGCCCGGGCCCGGGAACTGGCCGACGGGCCCGGCGTGCTGAGGCTCCAGCTCAACGTGAAGCCCACCCTCGACCTGTCCCTCCTCGGCGGGCGCGGCTACCGCACCATCCGCCGGTACCAGGTCATGACCCGCTCCCTGTCCCAGGCCGCCGACCCCGCGCCCGTCCCTCCGGCCGGGCTCACCCTGCGCCACTGCGGTGATGACGAGGCCGACCGCCGACGGGCCCACGCCCTGATCGAGCGGACCTTCGCCGCGCACTTCGGCCATGTGGACCGCCCGTACGAGACCTGGCTGGACCACATGGACGGCCGCAGGCTCGACTGGTCACTGGTGTGGATCGCGAGCCTGCCCGGCCACGGCGACGCGGCCGTACTGCTCACCCGGGACGACCGCACGAGCATGGCCTGGGTCAGCCACATCGGGGTGGCCGAGGAGGCACGGGGCCGCGGCATCGGGGGCTTCCTGCTGCGTCACTGCTTCGCCGTCTACGCCGGGCGCGGCCGGGACACCGTCGGCCTCGGCGTGGACACCCACAACGAGACCGGCGCGCTGGCGCTGTACGAGGCGCACGGCATGGGCCTGCACTACGCGGTGGACTCCTGGGAGCTGGCTTTGCACCCCCAGGGGTGACAGGGGCGTGACGCGCGGGTGCAATCAGTCCAACCAGGAGTGTGCAGGACCCCACATAGGGTGACATTGGCCCCTAAGCGAGTCTTGGGATCCATAGGAGGCACTCCATGCGCGGAGCCACCCACGCCACGTGGGCCGCATGTGCGGTGGCCGTCGCCCTCGCGGCGACGGCCTGCGGCGGCGGCAGCGACAGCGGCGGAGGCGGCGAGGCGGGAATCATCAGCTCCTCGTGGGGCGACCCGCAGAACCCGCTGGAGCCCGCCAACACCAACGAGGTGCAGGGCGGCAAGGTCCTCGACATGCTCTTCCGGGGTCTCAAGCGCTACGACCCGAAGACGGGCGAGGCCCTCGACATGGTCGCCGAGAAGATCGAGACGACGGACAATCAGAACTTCACGATCACGCTGAAGGACGGCTGGAAGTTCAGCAACGACGAGCCGGTCACCGCGCAGTCCTTCGTGGACGCCTGGAACTACGGCGCGGACGTGCGCAACAAGCAGAACAACGCGCCGTTCTTCGCCGACATCGTCGGCTACAAGGACGTCCACCCCGCCTCCGGTGAGCCCAAGGCCAAGACGATGTCCGGGCTGGTCGTCAAGGACGACAAGACCTTCACGGTCGCCCTGGACAAGAAGTTCTCCACCTGGCCCGAGACCCTCGGCTACCAGGCCTTCTCGCCCCTGCCCAAGACCTTCTTCACCGACCACGCCGGCTGGCTGAACAAGCCGATCGGCAACGGCCCGTACACGGTGGACTCGTACACCAAGGGCACCGGCATGCAGCTGCGCAAGTGGGACACCTACCCCGGCCCGGACAAGGCGCAGAACGACGGTGTCGACCTGAAGGTCTACACCGACAACAACACCGCCTACACCGACCTGATCTCCGGCAACCTCGACCTCGTCGACGACATCCCGGCCCAGCAGCTGAAGAACGTCAAGAACGACCTCGGCGACCGGTACATCAACCAGCCGGCCCTGATCATCCAGACCCTCACCTTCCCGCTGTACGACCCGCAGTGGAGCAAGCCGGGGACGGAGAAGGTCCGCCAGGGCATCTCACGGGCGATCAACCGTGACGAGATCACCAAGCAGATCTTCCGCGAGACCCGCACCCCCGCCAAGGACTGGACCTCGCCGGCGCTCGGCGAGAAGGGCGGCTTCTCCTCGACCGTCTGCGGTGACGCCTGCGTCTACGACCCGGCCGAGGCCAAGAAGCTCATCCAGGAGGGCGGCGGGCTCCCCGGCGGCAAGGTCACGCTGACCTCCAACGTGGACACCGGCTCGCACCGCGACTGGATGGACGCCGTCTGCAACAGCATCAACAACGCGCTGGGCGAGGGCCCGGTGTGCACGGTCAACCCGATCGGCACCTTCGCCGACTTCCGCAACCAGCAGAGCGCCTTCAAGCTGACCGGCCCCTTCCGCTCCGGCTGGCAGGCCGACTACCCGCTGATCCAGAACTTCCTCCAGCCGCTCTACTACACCGGCGCCTCCTCCAACTACGGGAAGTTCAGCAACGCGGACTTCGACAAGCTGGTCGACGAGGCCAACCAGGAGAGCGACGCGGCCAAGGCCATCGCGAAGTTCCAGGACTCCGAGAAGATCCTCGCCGAGCAGATGCCGGCCATCCCGCTCTGGTACCAGAACGGCAGCGCGGGCTACGCCGAGCGGCTCTCGGACGTGGCGCTCAACCAGTTCAGCGTCCCCGTCTACGACCAGATCAAGGTCGGCTGACCCACGTTTCGGATCGATCCTGGAGCAGTCCATGGGACGTTATGTGATCCGGCGGCTGCTCCAGATGATCCCGGTGTTCATCGGCAGCACGTTCCTGATCTTCTTCATGGTGTACGCGCTCGGTGACCCGGTCGCGGCCCTCTTCGGCGACAAGGCGCCCGACCCCGCCACCGCGGCGCGCATCCGCAAGGACCTCTACCTCGACCAGCCCCTGTGGAAGCAGTACCTCCACTACATGGGCCAGATCTTCCAGGGCGACTTCGGCACGGCCTTCAACGGCCAGCCGGTCACCGAACTGATGGCCAGCGCCTTCCCCGTGACCCTGCGTCTGACCATCGTCGCGATCTTCTTCGAGATCGTCATCGGCATCACCCTCGGTGTGATCAGCGGCCTGCGCCGCGGCAAGTCCGTCGACACCACCGTGCTGGTGCTCACCCTCGTCGTCATCTCCGTGCCGACGTTCGTGACGGGCTATCTGCTCCAGTACCTCTTCGGCGTCAAATGGGGCTGGGTGCGGCCCACCGTCTCCCCGGACGCCCCCTTCAACGAGCTGATCCTGCCCGGCATCGTGCTCGCGCTGGTCTCCCTCGCCTACGTCACCCGGCTCTCCCGCACCTCCATCGCCGAGAACGTCAAGGCCGACTACGTGCGCACCGCGGTCGCCAAGGGGCTGCCGCGCCGCCGGGTCGTCAGCCGCCACCTGCTGCGCAACTCGCTCATCCCCGTCGTCACCTTCATCGGCACGGACATCGGCGCCCTGATGGGCGGCGCCATCGTCACCGAGCGGATCTTCAACATCCACGGCGTCGGCTACCAGCTCTACCAGGGCATCCTGCGCAACAACTCCCCGACGGTGGTCGGCTTCGTGACCATCCTCGTCATCGTCTTCCTGCTGGCGAACCTGCTCGTCGACCTGCTCTACGCGGTCCTGGACCCGAGGATCCGTTATGCCTGACCCCGAGCGCCCCGAAGGGCCCGGCGGCTACGATCCCGTCGGTCCCCGTCCGCACGAGGCGGTCTCCCCGACCGGCCAGGGGGGACCCATGGATCTGGCTCTGCAGGAGGCCGAGAGCGTCGAGGGCATCGAGAAGGACGGCCCGCCGGGCGGGACCGGCCCCGGCGAGAAGCCCCGCTCCCTGTGGTCCGACGCCTGGCACCAGCTGCGCCGCAACCCCGTCTTCATCATCTCCTCGCTGATGATCCTCTTCCTCGTGATCATCTCGATCTGGCCGCAGCTCATCGCGAGCGGCGACCCGCTGCAGTGCGACCTGTCCAAGTCGCAGCAGGGCTCCTCCCCGGGCCACCCCTTCGGCTACGACACCCAGGGCTGCGACGTGTACACCCGTACCGTCCACGGGGCCCGCGCCTCCATCACCGTGGGCGTCTGCGCCACCCTCGGCGCCGCCCTGCTCGGCTCGCTGCTCGGCGGGCTCGCCGGGTTCTTCGGCGGCTGGGGCGACGCGCTGCTCTCCCGGGTCGCGGACATCTTCTTCGGCATCCCCGTCGTCCTCGGTGGCCTGGTCTTCCTGTCCGTGGTCACCAGCACCACCGTCTGGCCGGTCGTCGGCTTCATCGTGCTCCTCGGCTGGCCGCAGATCGCCCGCATCGGCCGCGGCTCCGTCATCACCGCCAAACAGAACGACTACGTCCAGGCCGCCCGGGCCCTCGGCGCCGGCAACGGCCGGATGATGCTCCGGCACGTGGCGCCCAACGCCATCGCCCCCGTCATCGTCGTCGCCACCATCGCGCTCGGCACCTACATCGCCCTGGAGGCCACGCTGTCCTTCCTCGGCGTCGGCCTGCGCCCGCCCACCGTCTCCTGGGGCATCGACATCTCCAACGCGGCCTCGCAGATCCGCAACGCCCCGCACATGCTGCTCTGGCCGGCGGGCGCGCTGAGCCTGACCGTGCTCGCCTTCATCATGCTCGGCGACGCGGTGCGCGACGCCCTCGACCCCAAGCTGCGCTGAGGAGCCCCGCACATGCTGCTCGAAGTCCGCGATCTGCACGTGGAATTCAAGACGCGCGACGGAGTCGCCAAGGCCGTCAACGGCGTCAACTACTCGGTGGCCGAGGGCGAGACGCTCGCCGTGCTCGGCGAGTCCGGCTCCGGCAAGTCGGTGACCGCCCAGGCGGTGATGGGCATCCTCGACGTGCCGCCGGGCCGGATCGCGGGCGGCGAGATCCTGTTCAAGGGCAAGGACCTCCTCAAGATGAAGGAGGAGGAACGGCGGAGGATCCGCGGCGCCGAGATGGCGATGATCTTCCAGGACGCCCTCTCCTCCCTGAACCCGGTCCTGAGCGTGGGCGCGCAGCTCGGCGAGATGTACGAGGTCCACCGCGGGATGTCCCGCAAGGCCGCCAGGGGCAAGGCGGTCGAGCTGATGGACCGGGTGAAGATCCCGGCGGCGAAGGAGCGGGTGGGGGACTACCCGCACCAGTTCTCCGGCGGCATGCGCCAGCGCATCATGATCGCCATGGCGATGGCCCTGGAGCCCTCGCTGATCATCGCGGACGAGCCGACGACGGCCCTGGACGTCACCGTGCAGGCCCAGGTGATGGACCTGCTGGCCGAGCTTCAGAGCGAGCTGAACATGGGCCTCATCCTGATCACCCACGACCTGGGCGTGGTCGCGGACGTCGCGGACAAGATCGCGGTCATGTACGCGGGCCGGATCGTCGAGGCGGCCCCGGTCCACGAGATCTACAAGGCGCCCGCGCACCCGTACACGCGCGGCCTGCTGGACTCCATCCCGCGCCTGGACCAGAAGGGCCAGGAGCTGTACGCCATCAAGGGCCTGCCGCCGAACCTGCTGGCCATCCCGCCCGGCTGTGCCTTCAATCCGCGCTGTCCGATGGCGCAGGCGGTCTGCCGCACCGACGTCCCGCCGCTGTACCCGGTGACCGGGGTCCCGGTGGAGCGGACCAGCGCCTGCCACTTCTGGAAGGAGTGCCTCCATGGCTGAGTCCCTTCTGGAAGTGAAGGACCTGGTCAAGCACTACCCGCTGACCCGGGGCATCGTCTTCCGCAAGCAGGTCGGCGCGGTCAAGGCCGTCGACGGGGTCTCCTTCGACCTGCGCGCCGGCGAGACGCTGGGCATCGTCGGCGAGTCCGGCTGCGGGAAGTCCACCGTGGCCAAGATGCTCGTCAACCTGGAGCGGCCCACGTCCGGCGCGATCTCCTACAAGGGCGAGGACATCACCAAGCTGTCGGGGCGGGCCCTGAAGGCCGTCCGCCGCAACATCCAGATGGTGTTCCAGGACCCGTACACGTCGCTGAACCCGCGCATGACGGTCGGCGACATCATCGGGGAGCCGTACGAGATCCACCCCGAGGTGGCCCCCAGGGGCTCGCGCCGGCAGCGGGTCCAGGAGCTGCTGGACGTGGTGGGTCTGAACCCGGAGTACATCAACCGCTACCCCCACCAGTTCTCCGGCGGTCAGCGCCAGCGCATCGGCATCGCCCGCGGCCTGGCGCTGCAGCCCGAGATCATCGTCGCGGACGAGCCCGTCTCGGCGCTGGACGTGTCGGTGCAGGCACAGGTGATCAATCTGCTGGACCGGCTGCAGAGCGAATTCGACCTGTCCTACGTCTTCATCGCGCACGACCTCTCGATCGTCCGGCACATCTCCGACCGGGTCGGCGTCATGTACCTGGGCCGGATCGTCGAGATCGGCACCGACAGCCAGATCTACGACCACCCGACCCACCCGTACACCCAGGCGCTGCTCTCGGCGGTCCCGGTCCCGGACCCGGAGGCCCGCGCCCACCGCGAGCGGATCATCCTCACCGGGGACGTGCCCTCCCCGGCCAACCCGCCGTCGGGCTGCCGCTTCCGCACCCGCTGCTGGAAGGCGGAGCCCCGCTGCACGGCGGAGGTCCCGCTGCTCGCGGTGCCGCAGGTCTTCCCCTCGGGTCCGGCGGCGCACCCGTCCGCCTGCCACTTCGCGGCGGAGAAGCAGGTGGTCCCGCCGCCGGACCCGCCGCCGGGCCTGTCGCCGTCGGATCAGCCGCCGCCGGACCTGCCGCCGTCGGATCCGCTGACGAAGGAGTAGCCGCCGACCGATCATTTCCGGCCACCGCTGCGGCAGTGGGTGCAAAGCGGTCGCCGCCACCGCAACCCCGTTTACACGGGGGCAACTTGACCGTTTCTGCCCCGAGATCTGGGGCGTGCAGCCTGGATGCCGTGCGGCCGTGCGGGTGCCGACAGCCGGGCGGGGCGGGGGCACCGCCCCCCCCCCCGGCCACCCCCGACCCCCCCCCTGCGCGGGGGGGCCCCCCCCGGCATGCCGGATTGGAGAGAAGCCGGA
>NZ_JBSGXU010000131.1:0-23127 GCF_053610205.1 Streptomyces sp. NPDC054932
CATACGAAGACTGCCGGGAAACCCCCAAAGGAACGGGCCGGTCCTTGCTTTCAGGGGCGGGGCGGTCGGAGATGCCCTGCCCTGTCGGGGTAGGGGCACGACCGGCAGGCGGGGCCCATCAGACCAGCCACCGGGTCGGGGGAGGCGCACCAAATCGCTACGCGCTTCTCACGTCTCGGCGTCCGACGACCGTCTGAGGCTGGACATAGGCCGCCCGCGAGCGTGGGAAGTCTTCATTGACTGCGTCCGACGGCTGTCGGGGGCAGGAAACGCCTGCGACTACGGCTATTCGGTAGTGGAGCCGGGTCAGCGTGGGTGGGCGGCCCAGAAGGCCGACCGTTTGCCCCAATTGCGGTTGTTTGGGAGCCGGTTCGTGGAGTCGTCCCCGCCCTGACCCGGATTCACTACGGAATAGGTGAAGTACCGGCGGTCAGTCCCTCCCACTGGCACTCATCAGCCCCGGCCGGCCCCCGGTCGCGGTCATCGAGAAGGGCCCACGGCTCGTGGGCGGCCTATGTCCAGCCCCGGACGGTCGTCGGACGCTGAGACGTGCGAAGCGCGTAGCGATTGGACGCGCTTCCCCCGACCCGGCAGGTCTCTCTCATGGGCCCCGCCTCGAGGGCATGCCCGACCGGGACGAGGTCGGGCATCTCCGACCACCCCGTACTGATCCTCGATCCCCCGGCCCGTTCCTTTGGGGGTTTCCCGGCAGTCTTCGTATGTCCGGGGCGGGACGGGCGGTCAAGGGTGGAGCGCAGCGACATCGCGCAGCGACGCGAGGAACGAGCGCCCTTGAGGGGCCGGCCCGACACGGAGAGACGATGGGACTGACGGGAAACCCCCATACACCTCCCTGACCACCGCCCCACCGAGATTCCGCCTCTCGCAGCGCAGCGCCCCGCCCCGCCCCCGCCCCGCCCCCGCTCCGCCGCGAACTGTGCGAACGTGCCGCGGCCCACCGCGTGGGACGGCGTCAGGTGGCCGCCACGCTTGAAGCCCGCGTAGGCCTTGCCCGCCAGCGGGAGGGGGATCACCCGGCGGTGGCGGCCCGTTGCCGCCAGGTAGCTGCGGGCCAGGTCCGGCAGGGTGTGGATCTCCGGGCCGCCCATGTCGGTGACCCGGCCCGACGGGGTCGGGACCGCCAGCTCCGCCAGGCGGTCCGCGACCTCTCCGACGGCGATCGGCTGCACCCGTACCCCGCTCGGCACCGGCACGAGCGGCAGCTTCGCCGCCGTGTCCACCAGCTGCGCCACCAGGTCGTGGAACTGCGTCGTGCGCAGGATGGTCACACCCAGCCCGGAGGCCTCCAGCAGCCGCTCCACCTGCAGCTTCGTCCGGTAGTAGCCGAGCGGCACCACGTCCACCCCGACGATCGAGATGTAGACGATGTTGGTGACGGTCCCCGCCCGCCGGGCCGCGTCGATCAGGTGCCGGGCGGCGGTGTCGTCGTCCTTGCCCGCGCCGCGCGTGTTGCTCGCGCAGTGCACGATCACCTCCGCGCCCGCCATCGCCGCGTCCAGCCCGCTGCCGTCCTTCAGGTCGACCGGGTACTCGGCGGCGTGCCGACTCAGTACGCGGACCTCGTGGCCCGCCTGCCGGAGCCGCCCGACGACCAGCACGCCGAGGGTGCCGGTGCCTCCGGTGACGAGGATGGTGCTCATGGGTCCGCCTTTCGCCGATGTGGTCCTTCAGCAGCGGAGACCGGACGGCCCTCAGGAATGTGACAGCTGGCGCTGGAGGTATTCCAGCTTGTCCGGGTTGAGTACCGTGCTGAGACCGCTGACCAGCCCGTTCTCGAATTCCACCAGAAGGACGGCCGACTCGCCGAAGAGCAGCGCCGGTGATCCGTTGATCTCCGCGACGCTGACCGGCAGGTCCCCGGCGAACTTCTTGAGCACGCCGACCGCGAACCGGGCCACCTTCTCCCGCCCCAGGATCGGCCGCAGCGCCGCGTTGACCACGCCGCCGCCGTCGGAGACGAACCGGACGTCGGCGGTCAGCAGGCCTTCCAGCCGGGCCAGGTCCCCGCCGCGCGCCGCCGTCATGAAGGTCTCCACGAGGCTCTGCCACCGGTCGGGGTCCGGTGCGAAGCGCTGCTCCGCCGCGGCCCCGCGGTCCGCGGCCACCCGGCCGGCCGCCCGCCGGTAGAGCTGGCGGCAGTTCGCCTCGCTGAGGTCCAGGACCCCGGCGATCTCCCGGTGGCTGTAGGCGAAGGCCTCGCGCAGGACGTAGACGGCCCGTTCCACCGGCGTGAGCTGCTCCAGCAGCACCAGCAGGGCCATGGACACGCTGTCCCGCTGCTCCGCGGACTCCAGCGGGCCGAGCGTGCCGTCCCCGGTGAGGACGGGCTCGGGGAGCCAGGGGCCGACGTACTCCTCGCGGCGGACCCGCGCCGAGGTGAGCGTGTTGAGGCACAGGTTCGTGACGACCTTGGCGAGCCAGGCCCCCGGGTGCTCGATGGCCTCGCGGTCCGCGGACGCCCAGCGCAGGTACGCGTCCTGCACTGTGTCCTCGGCCTCCGCCGCGGAGCCGAGCATGCGGTACGCGATGCCGAACATCCGGGGACGGTTTTCCTCGAAGTCCGCGTCGGACGCGGTGGCGTGTGTGATCACCCCAGCAGCGTACGAGGCCGGGTGTGCGGGGAACGTGCGAGGACCCGGTGGCCGCCGGGCCACCGGGTCCTCACGCTCGCTCATGGATCAGGGTGCAGGGGGTCAGCAGGCGCCCTGGTCCTTCCAGACACCCCATTCACCGGTGGTGCCGGGCTCTTCGTTCTGCGTCCACCACTGGGCCTTCCAGTTGCGGCCCTTGTGGGAGACGAGGTTGCCGCTGTTGTAGACCGTGCCCGCCACGTACGCCGGGTTGGTGCAGGTCCCGCCCGGAGGCGTGGTCGGCGGGGTCGTCGGGGGAGTGGTCGGCGGGGTGGTGGGAGGCGTGGTCGGGGGAGTGGTGGGCGGCTGGGTGCCGCCGCCGGGCTGGACCGTCGTCGTACCGCGGGCGAGGTCCCCGGCGAGGGCGTAGGTGGTGCCGGAGATGTTCACCGTCCAGTTGGAGGGGGTGGACACCGGCAGGTAGTAGTTGAACGCCAGGTCGACGGAGGCGCCCGGGGCCAGGGTCTGCCAGGCCGGGAGCTTCAGCGAGACCCGCTGGAAGTCGCCCTTCAGGCCGCCCACGTTGTTGCCGGTGTGGCCGCTGCTGATCACCTTCGTGCCGAAACCGGACTGGTCGGAGGCGTTGTTCGGGGCCGAGGTGCCGTAGTCGAACTGGAACTCGGTGCCGCCGGGCAGCGTGGCGCCGGTGTTGTTGGTGATCTTCAGCTTCGGGGTGAGCGGGTAGTTGGAGTCGCCGAGCTTGAACTCGGTGAACTCCGTCCTGATGTCCACGGCCTGGGTCGGCAGGGCGGAGCCCGCCTTCTTCGCGCCGTAGGGGGAGGCCGACTTGAACTTCTGGTACATCGTGTCGGTGAGCGTGTCGCCCACCTCGTACTGGCCCTTGGCCGCGTTGTAGGAGTAGTCGCCCGCGAGCTCCCAGACCATCGTGCCGCCGATGCCCTTGTTCACCACGTAGTCGGCCTTGGCGGCCACCGACTGCTCGTCCTCCGTCGAGAGGAAGACCTTCTTCTGTGAGTTCCACAGCCACGGCGCCACCAGGGTGGAGTCGTACTTGCGGACGTAGGTGCCGGTCAGCGTGGTGTTCGCCGGGAAGCCGTACTTGGTGACGTAGTCGCCGACGACCCCCTTCTCCAGGTTCTTGGCGTGCCACATCGGGTTGGAGCCCGCCGGGGACTCGGCCCCGTTGGTGTCCTTGTCGTGCCACAGGTTGTCGATGCCGACCGCGCCGTCGCCGCACTTGGTCAGGCCCGCGCCGGCCGGGCAGGTGGTCGCGGGGGCCTTGCCCCACAGGCCGTCGGTGCCGCCCTGCACGTTCTTGAAGCCGCGCGTGTAGTAGGGCAGGCCGATGTTGATGCGGCCGCCCGGCATCGAGCCGCGGAAGTAGTGGTACGCCCAGTCGGTGTTGAGGTAGCCGATGCCGCCGTACTGGGAGGTGGAGTAGACGCCGGCGGCGGCGAGTTCGCCGTCCTTGCCGTCGTCGAAGAGCGAGGCGTTGGGGCCGACGTACTCGTTCCAGGCGCCGTGCAGGTCGTAGGACATGATGTTGACGTAGTCCAGGTACTTCTGGACCTGGAACGTCTCCATGCCGCGCAGCAGGTAGCCGGAGGAGGGGGCGGCGACGGAGAGCAGGTAGTGCTTGCCGTCGGCGGCGCCCGCGCGGTCGAGCTTCTCGCGCAGGGACTTCATCAGGGCGGCGTAGCCCTGCACCAGACCGGCGCGCCGGGCGTTGGCCAGCTGCCAGTCCAGCGGGTTGCCGGCGTCCTTCATGGTGGTGGGGTACTCGTAGTCGATGTCGACGCCGTTGAAGCCGTACTTGCGGATGAACTCGACCGAGGAGTCGGCGAAGGTGTCGATGCCGGCCTGGTTGACGGAGCCGTCGGCGTTCGTGGCCATCGAGTAGAAGCCGCCGGAGGCGACCCGGTTGCCGTCGTCGCCGAAGTAGCCGCCGGTCTCGGCCCAGCCGCCGACCGAGATCAGCGTCTTGACGTTCGGGTACTGCTTCTTGAACTTCGTCAGCTGGTTGAAGTGGCCCTTGTAGGGGAGGGCCGGGTCCATCTCGGCGCCGGCGACGCCGGGCCAGGTCATTCCGGTGGCGGCGTTGTTCACGTTGTCCGGGCCGACGGAGATCTTGTTGTCGGCGCCCACGTGGGCGAAGGCGTAGTTCAGGTGGGTGACCTTGGACCACGGGATGTTGTGGGCGAGGTAGGCGGGGGTGCCGTCCTTGCCGGTGCGCCAGCCGGTGAAGTATCCGATGACGCGGCGCTGGTGGTCGGCGCCCATCTTCTCGCGGCCTTCGGAGTCGTAGACCGAGCAGTACGGGACGTCGACGCCGGCGGTCCTGTACAGCCCGTCCGGGCGACAGCTCTCGTTGTCGGCCGCGTGCGAAACGCCCGCCGAGAGCCCGCCCACCAGGAGTCCGGCGATTGCGGCGCCGGATGCCAGGAGCATCGCTCTCGTACGTGTGGGGGACAGCATTGTGCCTCCTGGGGAGGGGAGGATGCGGGAAACAAGTGGATACAACGTGAAGCAACAGGACTGGTGCAGACGCGTGTTGGCCCGTGACGTGCGCACATCTGACGGGCTGTTCCCGAGAGGATGAAGGGAACGTTAAGAGGACTAGACCACCTCGTCAATAGGTCTGGACCAACCTCGCCCGACTTGACAAAGTCCGCATCGGTCCCGCCTCCCTGTGAGCCAGGCCACACCGCATCACCCGCATGGGGGCCGATCACCCGTGGCAGACTGGCTGGAGTACCAGTAGCAGCGCACTCCGGGGTCGGTGTAATTCCGAACCGGCGGTTATAGTCCGCGACCCGTCCGCAGCCAGCGGCCGGTTGACCAGGTGAGATTCCTGGACCGACGGTTAAAGTCCGGATGGGAGGCAGTGCGCGGCGGGCCAGTCACGGTACGCCGCCGTCGGCGGTTCGTCGGCACATCCCTGTGGATGTGCCCGGTCGAACCGTTTTTCCGGCCTCGGCGTCCCCGTGTGCTGTACCGCTTCATCTGTCGTATCCCGACAGGCCCCGGAGTCCGTGCCCGATGAGGCAGGAGGACCCGGTGGCGACACACGCCGCGCACGCAGCACCCGACGCGGACACCCGTGCCATGCGCCGAGCCATCGAGCTCGCCGCGCGCGGACTCGGCTCCACCAGCCCCAACCCCGTCGTCGGCTGCGTCATCACCGACGCCTCGGGCGCCGTCGTCGGCGAGGGCTGGCACCAGCGGGCCGGCGGCCCGCACGCCGAGGTCCACGCCCTGCGCGCGGCCGGCACGGCCGCCCGCGGCGGCACCGCCTACGTCACCCTCGAACCCTGCAACCACACCGGCCGTACGGGGCCCTGCGCCCTCGCCCTCGCCGATGCCGGGATCGCCCGCGTGATCTACGCCGTCTCCGACCCGAACCCGCAGGCCCGCGGCGGTGCGGACAGCCTGCGCGCGGCCGGGATCGCCACCACGGCCGGGCTGCTCGCGGACGAGGCCGAGGCGGGCAACGCCGCCTGGCTGACCGCCGTACGCCTGGGCCGGCCGCACGTCACCTGGAAGTACGCCGCCACCCTCGACGGCCGCAGCGCCGCCGCGGACGGCAGCAGCCGCTGGATCAGCTCCGACGGGTCCCGGGCCGACGTCCACCGGCTGCGCGCCGAGAGCGACGCCGTCCTCGTCGGTGGCGGCACCCTGCGCGCCGACGACCCGCACCTCGCCGTACGCGGAGTCGAAGGCGCCACGCAGCCCCTGCGGATCGCCCTCGACACCCGCGCCGCGATCCTGCCGACCGCCCGGATCCTCGACGACGCCGCGCCCACCCTGCTCGTCGTCGGCGAGGACGCCGACACCCGGCACCTGACCGGCGGCGGAAACGGCGTCGGAAACAGCGTCGAACTGCTCCGGCTGCCCCTGCACGACGGCCGCATCGGCGTCCACGACCTCCTCGCCCACCTGTACCTGCGCGGCGTGCGCTCCGTCCTCCTGGAGGGCGGGCCCACGCTGGCCGGTGCCTTCCTCGAAGCCGGCGCCGTCGACCGCGTCATCGGCTACATCGCCCCGGCCCTGCTCGGCGCGGGCCCCGCGGCCCTCGCCGACGCCGGAATCAAGAACATCTCCGGTGCGTTGCGCCTCGACATCACCGAGGCCGTCCGCATCGGCCCCGATCTCCGCATCACCGCAGTTCCCGTCACCGTCCCCACCCGCACCCCCGCCACCAAGGAGCACTGAGTGTTCACCGGAATCGTCGAAGAACTGGGCGAGGTCACCGCTGTCGAGCAGCTGGAGGAAGCCTCCCGCTTCCGGCTGCGCGGCCCCCTCGTCACCGAGGGCGCCAAGCACGGTGACTCCATCGCGGTCAACGGCGTCTGCCTGACCGTCGTGGAGACCGCGGACGGCGAGTTCACCGCCGACGTCATGCAGGAGACCCTGAACCGCTCCAGCCTCGGCGCCCTCGGTGCGGGCTCCCGGGTCAACCTGGAGCGCCCGATGGCTCTCGGCGGACGGCTCGGCGGCCACCTGGTCCAGGGGCACGTCGACGGCACCGGCGAGATCATCTCCCGGACCCCCTCGGAGCACTGGGAGATCGTCAAGGTCGCCCTCCCGCAGAACCTCTCCCGCTACGTGGTCGAGAAGGGCTCCATCACCGTCGACGGCGTCAGCCTCACCGTGGTCGAGGCCGCCGCCGACTGGTTCACGATCAGCCTCATCCCCACCACCCTCGCGCTGACCACGCTCGGCATCAAGCAGAGCGGCGACCCGGTCAACCTGGAGGTCGACGTCCTCGCGAAGTACGTCGAGCGCCTGCTGGCCGCCGGAGTGAACCCGCTGCACGCGACGGGAGACGACCGGTGAACGTCCTGACCTGGCTCAACGCCGAGGCATTCACCGTCTTCGGCCAGAAGGTCATCTGGTCCGACATGATCGGCAACCTGATGGGCCTGGCCGCGCTCGCCCTCGGCTGGCGCCGCTCGATATGGACCTGGCCCGCCCAGCTCCTCTCCGGCCTGATCCTCATCGCCGCCTACGCCTCCGCGCACCTCGCCGGCGGCGTCGGCAAGCAGCTCCTCGTCATCGGCGTGGCCGTCTTCGGCTGGCGCGCCTGGCAGCTGGGGCGGCAGAAGGCCCAGGACGGCTCCATCGCCGTGCGCACCGCCACCTGGAAGGAGCGCGGCCTGCTCCTGGCCGGCGCGGCGCTCGGCACCCTCGCCGTCGGCGGGCTCTTCACGCTCTACCCCAACCTGTCGTGGAGCCCGTGGGCCGACGCCTACATCTTCGTCGGCACGATCGTCGCGATGATCGCCCAGGCCCGCGGCCTCGTCGAGTTCTGGTTCGCCTGGCTCCTCGTCGACCTGGTCGGCGTCCCGCTCGCCTTCAACAACGGACTGGCCTTCTCCGGCCTCGTCTACGTCGTGTACTTCGCCCTCGTGCTGTGGGGCGCCTACGACTGGTACCAGCGCTCTCGCACCACCCCCGCCCCGGCCCTGGAAGGAGCAACGGCATGACCAGCCTCAAGCCCGTGCCCGACATCCCCGAAGAGACCTTCCGCCTCGACCCCGTCGAGCAGGCCATCCGTGACATCGCAGCGGGCCGCCCCATCGTCGTCGTCGACGACGAGGACCGCGAGAACGAGGGCGACCTCGTCATCGCCGCCGAGAAGGCCACCCCCGAGATCATCGCCTTCATGATGAGCGAGTGCCGCGGCCTGATCTGCGCCCCCATGGAGGGCCCCGAGCTGGACCGGCTCGAACTCCCCCAGATGGTGCAGAACAACACCGAGTCGATGCAGACCGCCTTCACCGTCTCCGTCGATGCGAGCGCCGCCCACGGCGTCTCCACCGGCATCTCGGCCGCCGACCGCGCCACCACCCTGCGGCTGCTCGCCGACGGGGTCTCCCAGCCCGGCGACTTCGTCCGCCCCGGTCACATCTTCCCGCTGCGCGCCAAGCCCGGCGGTGTCCTGGTCCGCAACGGCCACACCGAGGCCGCGGTCGACCTCGCCCGTCTCGCGGGCCTGCGCCCGGCGGGCGCCATCGTGGAGATCGCCGGCGAGGACGGCGTCATGCTGCGCCTGCCCGAGCTGATCCCCTTCGCCCGCAAGCACGGCCTGACGATCATCTCCATCGAGGACCTGATCGCCTACCGCCGCTCCGCCGAGCCCACCGTGCGCCGCGAGGCCGAGGTCAGCCTGCCGACCTCCTTCGGCGACTTCACCGCGTACGGCTACCGGTCCACCGTCGACGGCGTCGAGCACGTCGCCCTCGTCCACGGCGAGATCGGCGACGGCTCCGACATTCTGGTCCGCATGCACTCCGAGTGCCTGACCGGCGACATCTTCGCCTCCCAGCGCTGCGACTGCGGCCCCCAGCTGCACGCCTCCATGGACCGCATCAAGTCCGAGGGCCGCGGCGTCGTCGTCTACCTGCGCGGCCACGAGGGCCGCGGCATCGGACTCCTGTCCAAGCTGCGCGCGTACGAGCTCCAGGAGCGCGGCCGTGACACCCTCGACGCCAACCTGGAACTCGGCCTGCCCGCCGACGCCCGCGACTACGGGGCCGGCGCCCAGATCCTCGCCGACCTCGGCGTGCACAGCGTCCGGCTGATGACCAACAACCCCGAGAAGTCCGACGCACTCGTCCGGCACGGCATCACGGTCACCAGCCGGGAGTCGATGCCGGTGGAGGCCGGCGAGCACAATCTGCGGTACCTGCGCACCAAGCGGGACCGGATGGGCCACGACCTGCCCTGGCTGGAAGGGCCCGTGACCACCTCCGCCTGCGGCAACCAGTAAGCACGCACCACCACCGTCCGTACGTACATCCACCATCCACGAACCACCGAGGAGCAGAGCTGTGAGCGGCAAGGGCGCACCCGAACTGAGCGTGAAGAACTGCGGAGACCTCCGAGTCGCCGTGATCGCGGCCCAGTGGCACGAGAAGGTCATGGACGGGCTGGTCGACGGAGCCCTGCGGGCCCTGCACGAGCTGGGCATCGACGAGCCCACCCTGCTCCGCGTCCCCGGCAGCTTCGAGCTCCCGGTCGTGGCGAAGGTACTGGCCGGTCGCGGTTACGATGCCATCGTCGCCCTCGGAGTGGTCATCCGCGGCGGCACCCCGCACTTCGACTACGTCTGCCAGGGCGTCACCCAGGGCCTGGTACAGGTGTCGATCGACACCGGAGTCCCCGTCGGCTTCGGAGTACTGACCTGCGACAACGACGAGCAGGCGCTGGACCGCGCCGGCCTCGAGGGGTCGAACGAGGACAAGGGGCACGAAGCGGTCACCGCCGCCGTCTCCACCGCCATGACCCTGCGGACCGTCAGCGAACCCTGGCGCTGAGTGGCGTGGGGGAACCCCGTATTCTGAGGACCATCATGGCGAACAAATCCCCCAAGACCTTCGAGGAGCTCTTCACCGAGCTCCAGCGCAAGGCTGCCGACGGCGACCCCAGCACCTCCCGCACCGCCGAGCTCGTCCACAAGGGCGTCCATGCCATCGGCAAGAAGGTCGTCGAGGAGGCCGCCGAGGTCTGGATGGCCGCCGAGTACGAGGGCAAGGAAGCCGCCGCCGAGGAGATCTCCCAGCTGCTCTACCACGTCCAGGTGATGATGGTCGCGCGCGGGATCTCCCTCGACGACGTCTACGCGCACCTCTGAGTCCCACCGCGCACACCCCGTCCACACACCCGTAATCCACGCACCAAAGGAAGCCCCATGCTGCGCATCGCCGTCCCCAACAAGGGTTCACTCTCCGGACCGGCGTCGGCGATGCTCCATGAGGCCGGCTACCGGATGCGCAAGGAGTCCAAGGAGCTCGTGGTCGTCGACCCCGAGAACGAGGTGGAGTTCTTCTACCTCCGCCCCAAGGACATCGCGATCTACGTCTCCTCGGGCAAGCTCGACATCGGCATCACCGGCCGTGACCTGCTGCTCGACTCCGGCGCCAGCGCCGAGGAGATCCTGCCGCTGAACTTCGGCCGCTCCACCTTCCGCTACGCCACCACCCCGGGCACGGCGAAGGGGCCCGAGGACTTCAACGGCATGACGATCGCGACCTCGTACGAGGGAATCGTCGCCAAGCACCTCGCCGACCAGGGCATCGACGCCTCCGTCGTGCACCTCGACGGCGCGGTCGAGACCGCCATCCAGCTCGGCGTCGCCCAGATCATCGCGGACGTCGTCGAGACCGGCACCAGCCTGCGCAACGCGGGCCTGGAGGTCATCGGCGAGCCGATCCTCACCTCCGAGGCCGTCGTCATCCGGGGCAACGGCGCCGACGCGGACGACCCGCAGGTCCAGCAGTTCCTGCGCCGCCTGCAGGGCGTCCTGGTGGCCCGCAGCTACGTGATGATGGACTACGACTGCCGCGCCGAGCACCTGGAGCGCGCGGTCGCCCTCACCCCGGGCCTGGAATCGCCGACCGTCTCCCCGCTGCACAACGAGGGCTGGGTCGCGGTCCGCGCGATGGTCCCCGCCAAGGAGGCCCAGCGGATCATGGACGACCTGTACGAGCTCGGCGCGCGCGCGATCCTCACCACCTCGATCCACGCCTGCCGCCTCTAGAGGCCGTCGTGCCGTACCGGCACGCCGACCCCTGACCCGCACGCCACCTCCAGAAGGCAACGCACCATGGCCGAGTCCGCCGCCCAGCCCGCCGTACCCACCCTGCCGGTCACGTTCCGGCCGACCCGCACCCGGGTCGTCCTGCTGGGCGTCGGCCTCGCCATGTTCGTCACCATCACGGCGATCGCCGTGATGCTGGAGCGCCTGCAGCCCGGCGAGCGGATCAGCTTCGTCTTCACCGCCGTCCTGCTGAGCTCCGTACTCGTCCTGCTCAGCCGCCCCAAGGTGGTCGCGGACGAGACCGGTGTCACGGTCGTCAACCTGACCACCACCCGGCGCCTGGAGTGGGCCCAGATCCTGCGGGTCAACCTCCGCCCCGGCGACCCGTGGGTGTTCCTGGACCTCAGCGACGGCACCAGCCTGCCCGCCCTCGGCATCCAGCCCGGCGTGGCCAAGCAGCAGGCGATCGGCGACGCCCGCGCCCTGCGCGCCCTGGCCGAGGCCCGCGGAACGGGTGCCGACGACCACTGAGACGGCCCATCCTCGTGGCTGCGTACCGTTGCGGCCGGGATCTCAATGACTACCCTGGTGGCGGGGCGCAGCTGTGCGCCCTCCCACCGGCCCCGGGACCTCGTGGCCCGTGGGCACCTGCGACTTGAGGAGTGACTCCCTCCAGCAATGGACGGATCGTCCGGTAGTACCCGCGCCGCCCTCCCCCCGGAGGCGGCGGCATGACCATCCCGCTACTCCTGCTCGCGGCGGCCTTCGCCCTCATCCTCGCCAACGGTTTCTTCGTGGCCGCCGAATTCGGCCTCGTCACCGTCGAGCGACCCGAGGCCGAGCGCGCCGCAGCCGACGGTGACCGCCGTGCCCGCACGGTGGTCAAGGCCCTGCGGGAGCTGTCCTTCCAGCTCTCCGGCACCCAGCTCGGCATCACCATCACCTCCCTCGTGGTCGGCATGCTCGCCGAGCCCGCCCTCGCCGCACTGCTGGCCGGGCCGCTCGCCGCGACCGGCCTCCCGAAGGGAGCCGTCCCCGGCGTCGCCGTCGTCATCGGCATGCTGTTCGCCTCCGCCGTCCAGATGGTCGTCGGCGAGCTCGTCCCGAAGAACTGGGCGGTCTCCCGGCCGCTCCAGGTGGCGCGTTTCGTCGCCGGGCCCCAGCACGCCTTCTCCCGCGCCTTCCGCCCGGTCATCGCCGGCCTCAACGCCGTCGCCAACCGCCTCGTGCGGGCGCTCGGCGTGGAACCGACCGAGGAGATGGCCTCCGCCCGGACCCCCGGCGAACTGCTCTCCCTGGTCCGCCATTCGGCCCAGGCCGGCGCCCTCGAACAGGACACCGCCGACCTCTTCGTACGGACCCTCTCGCTGGGCGAGCTCACGGCCCAGCACGTCATGACCCCCCGGGTGAAGGTCAGCGCCCTGATGCACACGGCCACCGCGGCCGACGTGCTCAACCTGACCCGGGCCACGGGCCTGTCCCGTTTCCCGGTCTACCGCGACCGCATCGACGAGATCACCGGCGTGGTCCACCTCAAGGACGCCCTCGCCGTGCGCGAGTCCGAGCGCGACCGCACCAGCGTGAGCCGGATCTGCGTCGCCCCGCTGCTGGTGCCCGGCTCCCTGCCGGTGCAGCCGCTGCTGGAGCGGCTGCGCAGCGAGCAGCCCATGGCCGTGGTCGTCGACGAGTACGGCGGCACCGCCGGCGTCGTCACGCTGGAGGACATCGTGGAGGAACTCGTCGGCGAGGTCCGTGACGAGCACGACTTCGCCGAGGACGAGACCCCCGAACTGGCCGCCGTACCGGCCGAGGACGGCCGCCCCTCCTGGGAGGCCGACGGCAGCTGCCGGGTGCAGACCCTGCGCCGGATAGGCCTGGAGGTGCCCGAAGGCCCGTACGAGACCGTCGCCGGCCTCGTCGCCGACCTGCTCGGCCGGATCCCCGCCCCCGGGGACCGGGCGGAGCTCCCCGGCTGGAAGCTGTCCGTCCGCCGCGTCGGCCGCAACCGCGCGGAGCGGGTCCGGCTGGTCCGGCTGGCAGCGGTGCCCGTGGCCGGCGCGTACCGCCCCGCCTCCGGGGCCGACGGCGCGGCCGTGATCGAACCGCAGCGGGCCGAGCTGGAAGGCGCCGCCCGATGAACGCGCTCCAGCTCCTCTTCGCCCTGCTCCTGGTCCTCGCCAACGGCTTCTTCGTCGGCGCCGAGTTCGCGCTCGTCTCCGTGCGGCGCAGCCAGATCGAGCCCCTCGCGGCCGACTCCAAGCGGGCCCGCCAGGTGCTCCACGGCCTGGAGAACCTGCCCCGCATGATGGCCGCGGCGCAGTTCGGCATCACCATGTGCTCACTCACCCTCGGCGCGGTCGCCGAGCCCACCGTGGCCCGGCTGCTGGAGCCCGTCTTCCACGCCGTCCACGTACCGCATGGCCTGATCCACCCCCTGGGCTACGCGGTCGCGCTCACCGCCGTGGTCTTCCTGCACCTGGTCATCGGCGAGATGGTGCCGAAGAACCTGGCCATGGCCGCCCCCGAGCGGACGGCACTGTGGTTCAGCCCCGGCCTGGTCGCCTTCGCCCGCCTGTGCGGGCCGGTCACCACGGCCCTCGGTGCCTGCGCCGCGCTCGTCCTGAAGCTCTTCAAGGTGGAGCCCAAGGACGAGGTCGAGGCCGTCTACACCTCCGCCCAGCTCGGACGGCTCCTCAAGGACTCCCGGCAGGCCGGGCTCCTGGAGCCGGTCGAGCAGGAGCGGCTGGAGGACGCGCTGGAACTGGGCAGCCGCCCCGTCACCGACGTCCTCCTCGGCCCGGACCGGCTGGTCACGGTCGGCCCCGCGGTGACCCCGCGCCAGATCGAGCAGCTGACCGTGCGCACCGGATACTCCCGTTTCCCCGTCCGTGCCGACAGCGGCGCCTTCATGGGCTACCTGCACGTCAAGGACGTACTGGACCTGGAGGACCGGGAGCGGGCGGTGCCCCAGCGGGTCTGGCGCCGGATGACCACGCTGTGCGCGACCGTCCCGCTGGACGACGCCCTCGGCGTCATGCGCCGCGACGCCACCCATCTCGCGCAGGTCGCGGACCAGACGGGCCGGGTCCTCGGCCTGGTCGCCCTGGAGGACGTCCTGGAAATGCTGGTCGGCGAGGTCCGCGACCCCGCCCACCGCATCCCGGCGGGGCGCACCTAGCCGAAGGGGCCGCAATCGCCGCACCGTGGCGATTCCGGCCCCGCCCGGCCCGCTACGGCGGGGGCTGGTCCGGCCGCTCCTGCGGGCCGCGGCCCGACAGGACCTCCCCGTAGGCCTGCATCAGGTCCGGCAGCCGGAGCGTGGACAGGTCGTCCCGCGACGGCTCGCCCGCGAAGCCCGCCAGCCGCAGGTCCCGGTACGCACAGCTCTTCTCGTACAGGGTGCGCAGGAACCGGCCGTTGCCGAGCTCGTCGATCCAGCCCTGCTCCACCACGTGACCGCTGATGCTGCGCAGCTCCTCCAGCGCCTCCTCGTCCCAGTGGTCCCCGTTCGCGTCCGCCAGCACCCCGCCGATCGCGGTCAGTTCCAGCGGCCGGTAGCTGGGGAAGTCCACCCGGGTGGTGAAGCGCGAGGACAGCCCCGGATTGGCGGCCAGCAACCGGTCCATCCCGGCCGGATAGCCTGCAAGTATCACCACCAGGTGGTCCCGGTTGTCCTCGGCCCGCTTCAGCAGCACCTGCAGGGCTTCGTCGCCGTACGCGTCGCCCTTGCTGTAGCCCGAGTTCGACAGCGAATACGCCTCGTCCACGAACAGCACCCCGCCGATCGCCGAATCGATCAGCTCGTTCGCCTTCACCGCGGTCTGCCCGAGGAACTCGCCCACCAGGTCGGCCCGCTGCGCCTCCACCAGATGGTCGCCGCCGAGCAGACCCAGCGCGTAGAAGACCCGGCCCAGGATCCGCGCCACCGTCGTCTTGCCGGTGCCGGAGGGCCCGGAGAACACGAAGTGCCGTTTCGGAGGCTGCACCGGCAGCCCCTGACCCGCTCTCAGGCGCGCCATGTGCAGCTGCGCGGAAAGCGCCTTCACCTGCCGTTTGACCGGCTCCAGGCCCACCATCCGCTCCAGCTCCGCCAGCGCCTCGGCGAGCGCCGCCGGGTCCGCAGGCCCGGCCGGCAGTCCCTCGGCCGTGCCCTGCGGAGGGACGGACACCTTGCGCCGCGCGCCCTCCACCCGTCCCGCCGGGGGAGTGGGCGGAGCCAGCGGATCGGGCTCCACCTGGCCGTCCGCCGCGATGTCCTGGACGGGCCCGCCGCCCAGCGCCACCGCGGCGAAGTCCCCGCCGGCCGGGGACGGGCCGTGCCCGCCGTAGGCCCCGTACCCGGCGTACCCCGCGAGGCCCGCCAGATCGGCCACGCCGTCGGTGTCGTCCCCGTCCTCGATGGCCGTCAGCCGGGCCGCGGTGTCCATGAACGAGGGATCCACCCGGTGCACGGCCCGGTACAGCGGCAGCGCCGCCGCAATGCGTCCGGTGCCCTCGCGCGCCCGCGCCAGCCAGTACCGCAGCTCCTTGCGCTGGGGCTGCTCGCTGCGACATCGCATGAGCGCCGCCGCCAGCATCGGCTCGGCCTGCCCGTACATCTCCAGCCGGACCCGGGCCATCCCGCCGAACAGCCCGGCCTCGATGCCCAGCAGCGGATCGTTCACCAGCGGCTCGGTGTGCCGGACCAGTTGCTCCCAGTCCTTGACCAGGTAGGCGCGGCAGGCGTGCAGGAACCGTACCTGCGCATCGGTGTCGACCGGCGGCAGCGCGGCCAGCGCCTGGTCCAGCTCGGGCACGTGGCGGCCGTCCAGCCAGTGCGAGGCGTGCGCGAGGAGCAGGTCCCGGCGGCTCTCCAGCACCGGCTGCACCCACCAGCCCAGCCAGTACCAGGAGTTCAGCGTCCTCCGGTGCCGGGCGCGCTGCTCGCCGAACCGGTCCCGGTGGGCGTACATGCGAAGTAACGCGTTGCCGGTGTCCACCCGGAGCGCGTGCAGGCCCAGCCAGGCGTCGGCCATGGAGGGGTCGAGTCGTACGGCCGCCCGGAACTCCTCCTCGGCCTGCGGATAGGCGCCCATGGTGCAGGCGTCGACCCCGCGCAGCCAGGCCAGTTCGGCCGGGGCGTGCATGCTGCCCGGCGTGCCGAAATCCATCACGTCCCCCACAAGCCTGCCCCCGTGGTGCGCGGCAACCCCCATGTCGAGCACATGAGTTGCCCACTGCGCCGATGAAATCAGGGGTGCATCGTACCCGCGGTCACGCACCTTACGTAGGGCGCGACAGGCCCGGTTCCGGAGTGCGCCCCTGGGGCGTCCGGTGACTGAGGGTGAAGGATCGGGGTGGATCGGCCCCGCGTGACACCGCCGGGAGGAGGGTCGCGGGCAGAACGAAGCCCCCGATCACGGGGGAACAATCGGGGGCTCCGTGTCCGCGGTAGCCGCTGAGGGCCCCGCATTGAGAACGTAAGGCCGGTGCGGGCCCCGGGTCAAGCGGGTCGGTGGACGCCCGGCGGAGGGGATTTCGAGGGCCGCTCAGGCCTGGGGGAGTCCGTCACTCCGCGTGACGGAAACGGGGGTTCCTCGGGTCGCTCGGGCCCCGGAAGACCACTCGTATCCCGTACCGCTCTGGCGTACCAGGGTGTCGGCGAAGGGGCGCGAAGGGTCGTTGGAGAAGTGCGCGCGCTCCGCGCGCTCCCATCCGTCCCAGAAGTCGGAAAGTTCGCGCCCGTCCCGGTTTCGCCCCCGCTGCCAGGACTCCCCGCGGGGCGTCTCCATCCACAGCAGTCGCGCCAGCAGCGGCCGCAGCGCCCGCCGCCCGGCCCCGACCCCCTCGACGAGCAGCACCGGCACCGGCGCCAGTACCCGCTGCGGCCCGAACCGGCGCTCCACCCAGTCGTACGGGGCCCAGTGCGCGGGCCGTCCGGCGGCGAGCGGCTCCAGCACCTGGGCCCGCAGCCGTTCCTCCCAGCCGAACAGCTCCTCGTGGGTGGCCACGTCGTCGAGGTGCAGCACGGGCGCCCCCAGCGCCTCGGCGAGCCGCCCCGCGAAGGTGCTCTTCCCGGATCCGGCATGCCCGTCGATCCCGATCAGGCGCACCGGGCCGAGGGAGGGCGGCAGGGCGGAGAGCTCCCGCGCGAGTGACTCAAGTGACTGCTGTGGCTCCACCCGACCAGCCTAGACAAGCCCGACACGACCCGTGGCTTCGGTCCGCCGTCGCCGGGAACTGGAAGGGTGATGCCACCCGAGTGCCACCGAAGTGCCGACCCACCCTGGGGGAACCACGCGATGACCGAAGCCACGCCGCGCAGGGCCGTACTCGTCGCCGCACTGGCGGTCGCCACCGCGGCCACCGCCGCCACCGTCTCCGGCGGCAGCGCCTCGGCTGCCGCCGCCCGGGCCCCTCGGGCACCGGGTCCCACCGTCGACAACCGCTTCTGGCACTCCCGCGGTCACTGGCTCGCCGGCACCCACCGGGGGACCACCGCCGTCGGCGGCGCCCGCCCCGGCCTGGAGATCGCGACGGCCGTCGGCCGCACCGAGTACGCCGACCCGCACACCGGGAAGAAGAGCACCTGGGAGTACGCCACCTGGACCTCCCCGGTGCACCACTCCACCGTGCCCGCCACCGAGGCCATCGCCTCCTGGAACGCCCGTACCCCCGCCGGAACCTGGATCCAGATCGAACTGCGCGGCACCTACACCGACGGCACCGCCACCCCCTGGTACGTGATGGGCCGCTGGGCCTCGGGCGACCAGGACATCCGCCGCACCTCGGTGGACGGCCAGACCGACGGGAGGTCCACCGTCTGGACCGACACTCTGGCCCTCGACACCCCGGCCGCGACCGCGGGCCTGCGGATCGCGTCCTGGCAGCTGCGGCTCACCCTCCACCGCAGGCCCGGCGCCGGACGCGGGCCCACCGTATGGCTGGCGGGCGCCATGGTCTCCGACGTCCCGGACCGCTTCACCGTGCCCGCCTCCACCCCCTCCGGCACGGCCCACGAGCTGAAGGTCCCGCGCTACTCGCAGGAGATCCACGCAGGCCAGTACCCCGAGTACGACAACGGCGGCGAGGCCTGGTGCAGCCCCACCTCCTCCCAGATGATCATCGAGTACTGGGGCGGCCGGGCCGCCGCCTCCTCCCTGGCCTGGGTCGACCCGAAGTACGCCGACCCGCAGATCTGCCACGCCGCCCGCTCCACCTACGACGCCGCCTACAAGGGGTGCGGCAACTGGCCCTTCAGCGCCGCGTACGCCGCCACCTACCGGGGGCTGGCCGGAGTCGTCACCCGCCTCACTTCCCTGACCGACCTGGAGACCGTGGTCAGGTCCGGCATCCCGGCCATCACCTCCCAGTCCTTCCGCCCGGACGAGCTCACGGGCGCGGGCTACGGCACGGCCGGCCACCTGATGACCGTCATCGGCTTCACCGCCTCCGGCGACGTGATCGCCAACGACCCCAACTCGCCCGACAACCCCTCCGTGCGCCGCGTCTACAAGCGCGCCGAGTGGGAGGCGATCTGGCTCCGGACCAAGCGGACGGGAGTCTCCGGCAAGGTCGCCTCGGGCTCCGGGGGCATCTGCTACCTCTACGCCCCGGCCCTCCCGAGCCGGGCGCAGGTGCGGGCGCTGCGGGCGGTCGGCGTGCTGTGAGAAGACCGCGAATTTGCCCGTTGACCAGGGGGCATGGATAAGCGGAACATAGTGGGGTAAATGGCACATAAAGGCTTCTCAGTAGGAGGCGGCCCGCCATGACCACCCATCCCAGCATCGAGCACCACCCCGACCTCGCCGAGATGCGCACCCGGTTCGAGCGGGTGACCAGCACCCCCCGTGCGCAGGCCGTCGAAGCACTGGCCCTGGTCACGGGCCTCTACCTGGCCGCCTCGCCGTGGATCGCAGGATTCAGCGACCTCACTCCGCTCGCCATCAACAACCTGATCGCCGGCCTGGCCTTCTGCCTGTGCATGGGCGGTCTGGGCTCCGCCTACGAGCGCACCCACGCGATGGCGTGGACTGCGGTCGCCCTCGGCGCGTGGACGATCATCGCCCCGTGGGCCATCGCGGGCGAGATGGACACGACGCGAACGGTGGTCAGCAATGTGATCGCCGGAGGCGTCGCCCTGTGCCTCGGCCTCGCGATGGCGGGCATGGCGGGCCGCAACCGCGAGTCCCGCGCCTGACCGAAGCGCTGCACCGGGCGCCGGGAGGAGGCGCCGGAAAGCCGGATGAACGAGCGTGCCGGGTCCCGACCGAAGAGGCCGGGGCCCGGCCGCCTGCCACCCGAGCCTGTCCGCTTATGTCAGTGTTTGCGTGACGCATGCCACCCATGACGTCCCTACCGCGAAAGCCGCGAACGCTGGCACATTGGACGCCATGACTGCCGACAGCGCCGCCCCGATCGCCGCCCCCCGCGACCTCGTCCGCACCGGAGGCCCCAAGGACGAATCCTCCTGGCTCGAGCACGTGCTCGGCTGGACCCTCGTGGTGGTCGTCGCCATGTTCGTCACTCAAGTCGGCTGGCTCTGAGCGAGGCCTGAGACCTCCGGCCGCAGCCCGTCGGTGACGATCACGCCCGCCGACGCCCGTGCCCGGCCGTAGCCGGGAGGGAAGTGCGAAACGATCTCGGCATACAGGTCTGCCATACTGCGGGCATTCTGAGGCGGTTCGAGGCTAGGGCTGAATTTGAACAATAGTCAACAGCGTGGTGCCACCGGGCGATCCCAGGTGCGCAGGGCCGAACTCATAGCAATCGGGCGCAAGTTGTTCGCCGACACCTCGTACGACGCGCTCTCCATGGACGACATCGCCAAACAGGCGGGCGTCGCCAAGGGGCTGATCTACTACTACTTCACCAGCAAGCGCGGCTACTACCTCGCCATCGTCGAGGACTCCGTGGCCGAGCTCGTCGCCCGGGCCGGCGGCGACACCGACCTCCCAGGCGCCGAGCGCGTCCGCCGCACCATCGACGGCTACCTGCACTACGCCGAGCACCACCACGCCGCCTACCGCACCATCGCCACCGGCGGCGTCGGCTCCGACGCCGAGGTCCTCGCCATCCGCGACGCCGTCCGCGCGGAACTCGTCGCCACCATCGCCGAAGGCGCGTACGGCCGCCGCACCCTCCCGCCGATCGCCCGTCTCGCCCTCGTGGGCTGGCTCTCCGGCGTCGAAGGGGCCACCCTGGAATGGATCGGCGGGCTGAGCGCCCCGGATCAGCCCGACCGCGCCGCGTTCGGGGCCATGCTGGTGCGCCAGCTGCGCGCCACACTGACGGTGATCGAGGAGTTCGTCCCGGAGTGTCCGGCACCTCCCGCCTCCGAAGAGCCCCTCGATCAGCTGGGTGATCTTGCCCCGGTGACGGGAAGCCCCTGATCGGGCATACTCAAGCCGCCGCAGCCGCTGAACAGCCCCTTCCGTGATCCGGGAGGGCAGCACGGCTGCGAAATACCGAGACCCGGCGGCGCGTCCCACACCTCGCGCGTCGCCGCCGTGCCCGACCAGGGAGGAGAGCGCCGCCATGACAGACCGCGCCCCGCAGCCGGTGGACCGTCAGCTGCCCACCGAGGAGTCCCGGGACCTCCTCGCCCTCGTACGCGAGATCGCGCAGCGGGAGATCCGCCCCAAGGCAGCCGAGGAGGAGGACTCCGGCCGGTTCCCGCGGGAGGTCTTCACCCTGCTCTCCGAAGCCGGCCTGCTCGGCCTGCCGTACCCCGGGGAATTCGGCGGCGGTGAGCAGCCGTACGAGGTCTACCTCCAGGTCCTGGAGGAGCTGGCCGCGGCCCGCCTGACCGTCGGCCTCGGCGTCAGCGTGCACTCCCTGGCCTGCCACGGCCTCGCCGGCTACGGCACCAAGGAGCAGCAGGGCGCCCACCTGCCCTCGATGCTCGGCGGCGGCCTGCTGGGTGCCTACTGTCTCTCCGAGCCGGCCGCCGGCTCCGACGCCGCCTCGCTCACCACCAAGGCGGTCCGCGACGGCGACGACTGGATCATCACCGGCACCAAGGCATGGATCACCCACGGCGGAGTCGCCGACTTCTACACCGTCCTCGCCCGCACCGGCGCCGAGGGCCCCAAGGGCATCACGGCCTTCCTGGTCCCCGGGGACGTGGAGGGCCTGACCGCGGCCGTGCCCGAGAAGAAGATGGGCATGAAGGGCTCGCCCACCGCCCAGCTGCACTTCGACGGCGTACGGATCCCCGACGCCCGCCGCATCGGCGAGGAGGGCCAGGGCTTCACCATCGCGCTGGCCGCCCTGGACGCGGGACGCCTGGGCATCGCGGCCTGCGCCATCGGCGTCGCCCAGGCGGCGCTGGACGAGGCACTGACGTACGCCCTGGACCGCAAGCAGTTCGGGCACCCGATCGCGGACTTCCAGGGGCTGCGCTTCATGCTGGCCGACATGGCCACCAAGATCGAGGCGGGCCGGGCGCTGTACCTCGCCGCGGCGCGGCTGCGGGACGCGGGCAAGCCGTTCTCCCGCCAGGCTGCCATGGCCAAGCTGTTCTGCACGGACGCGGCGATGGCCGTGACCACGGACGCGGTGCAGGTCCTCGGCGGCTACGGCTACACGGCGGACTTCCCCGTCGAGCGGCTGATGCGCGAGGCGAAGGTGCTCCAGATCGTGGAGGGCACCAACCAGATCCAGCGCATGGTCATCGCTCGCCACCTGGCGGGCCCGGAGACGCGCTGACCGAGGTCAGTACAGTCCGCTGCTGGTCGCGGGCCAGGCCGGGGAGGACGTGAGGCGCGACCACTCCGGGTCGCGCCGGCCGGGCAGGGTGCGGCCGGCGTCGGCCCACCGCGCCAGCAGATCGCGGTAGATCGGCGGATCGGGCACCTGCGGGGCCTGCTCCCGCGGACGCTGAACCGATTCTTCGAAGCCCGGTACCACCGGACGACGCCTTCGGCCCGTTGAAGACTGAAGCATGGTCATACCCGGCCAACGCGGAACCGAAGGGCCGGGTAATCGCCCCCGGGGGGCGGGTATCCGTTCGAGGTGTCGCCGGGGGTGCGGGGGCGGGGGCTTCGGGGGCGGGGTGGGCGGGGTTTCGGTGGGGCGGTGGTCAGGGATGTGTATGGGGGTTTCCCGTCAGTCTCATCGTCTCTCCGTGTCGGGCCGGTCCCTCAAGGGCGCTCCCTTCGGTCGCGTCGCTTCGCGATGTCGCTGCGCTCCACCCTTGACCGCCCGTCCCGCCCCGGACATACGAAGACTGCCGGGAAACCCCCAAAGGAACGGGCCGGGCGTTCAAGGATCAGGACGGGGCGGTCGGAGATGCCCTGCCCTGTCGGGGTGGGGCACGACCGGCAGGCGGGCCCATCGAGCCCTGGCCCCGGGTCGGGGGTAGCGCGTCCGATCGCTACGCGCTCCTCGCGTCTCGGCGTCCGACGGCCGTCTTGGGCTGGACATAGGCCGCCCACGAGCCGTGGACGCTTCTCGCTGACGGCGACCGGAGGCCGGCCGGGGCTTATCGGGACCGGTGGGAGGGACTGGCCGCCGGTACTTCACCTATTCCGTAGTGAATCCGGGTCAGAGTGAGGGCGACTCCACGAACTGGCGCCCAAATAGCCGCAATTGGGGCAAAAGGCTGGCCTTTTGGGTCGCCCGCCCTCGCTGACCCGGCTTCACTACCGAGTAGCCGTAGTCGCAGGCGTTTCCTGCCCCTGACAGCCGTCGGACGCAGTCAATGAGGAGTCCCTTGGGTTGTGGGCGGCCTATGTCCAGCCCCAGACGGATCGCAGACGCCGAGAGATGAGGAGCGCGTAGCGATTGGACGCGCCTCCCCCGACCCGGCCACCCTTCCTTATGGGCCCCGCCTGCCGGTCGTGCCCCTACCCCGACAGGGCAGGGCATCTCCGACCGCCCCGTCCCTGAAAGGAAGGCCCGGCCCGTTCCTTTGGGGGTTTCCCGGCAGTCTTCGTATGTCCGGGGCGGGACGGGCGGTCAAGGGTGGAGCGCAGCGACATCGCGCAGCGA
>NZ_JBSGXU010000132.1:0-22848 GCF_053610205.1 Streptomyces sp. NPDC054932
CGACGCGAGGAACGAGCGCCCTTGAGGGGCCGGCCCGACACGGAGAGACGATGGGACTGACGGGAAACCCCCATACGCCTCCCTGACCACCGCCCCACCGGGACCCCGCCCCCGAAGCCTCCCTCAGAACGCCGGGCGTTCCGGGTCCAGGGCGGCTCGGCCCTCCGTGGGGGAGGAGGCTTCCGCGAAGCGGCGTTGGGGGATGCGGCCCGCGCGGTGGGCGAGGCGGCCCGCCGAGACGGCGTCCCTCATGGCCGACGCCATGAGGACCGGCTCCTGCGCACGGGTCACCGCCGAGGCCAGCATGACCGCCGCGCAGCCCAGTTCCATCGCGAGGGCGGCGTCCGACGCGGTGCCCGCGCCCGCGTCCAGGATGACCGGGACCGACGCCCGCTCCGTGATGAGCTCGAAGTTGTGCGGGTTGCGGATGCCCATGCCGGACCCGATGGGGGACCCGAGCGGCATGATCGCCGCGCAGCCCACGTCCTCCAGCTTCCGGGCGAGCACCGGGTCGTCGTTGGTGTACGGGAGGACCGTGAAGCCCTCGTCCACGAGGATCTCGGCGGCGTCGAGCAGTTCGACGCCGTCCGGCAGGAGGGTCCGTTCGTCCGCGACCACCTCCAGCTTGATCCAGTCCGTGCCCAGCGCCTCCCGGGCCAGCCGGGCCGTGAGGACGGCCTCGCCCGCCGTGAAGCAGCCGGCCGTGTTGGGGAGCACCGAGATGCCCAGCTTGGTCAGCACGGACAGGACGGAGCCCTGGACCGTGGGGTCCAGCCGCCGCATCGCGACCGTGGTGAGTTCGGTTCCGGACGCGACGAGGGCGCGTTCCAGGACGTCCAGGCTCGGTGCCCCGCCCGTGCCCATGATCAGGCGGGAGGAGAAGGTCCGGCCGCCGAGGGTGAAGAGGTCGTCCGCCATTGCGGTCAGCCTCCCTGGACCGCGGTCAGGATCTCCACGCGGTCGCCGTCGCCGACGGGCGTGGCCGGCCACTGTCCGCGCGGGACCACGGTCTCGTTGAGGGCGGCGGCGACGCCGGAGGGGGCCGTGGTCAAGGTGGCGACCACCGCGTCGAGGGTGGCGCCGGCCGCGATCTCGCGCGGCTCGCCGTTGACGGAGATGGTCATGCGTACGACTCCTGACGTGCGGCGGAGAACCGGCGGGGGGTGAAGGGGCGCGCGATCTCCGGAAGTTCGCCGGTGGCCAGCAGCTCGGCGAGGACGTCGCCGGTGAGCGGGGTCAGCAGCACTCCGTTGCGGTAGTGCCCGGTGGCCAGGTGCAGGCCCGGCAGGTCGGTCGGGCCGAGCAGCGGGGCGTTGTCGGGGGACGCGGGGCGCAGTCCCGCGCGGGTCTCGGTGAGCGGGAGTTCGGTGATGCCGGGGACCAGTTCGTGGGCGTCGCGCAGGAGTTCGTAGACCCCGCCCGCGGTGACGGTGGTGTCCCAGCCGAGTTCCTCGCTGGTGGCGCCGACGACGAGTTCGCCGTTCTCGCGCGGCACCAGGTAGACGTGGCTGCCGCGGACGACGGCCCGTACGGTCCGCGACAGGAACGGTGCGTACGCCGCCGGCACCGTGAGCCGCAGTACCTGTCCCTTGACCGGACGTACGGGGGCCACGACCTCCGGCGGTACGCCCGCCAGCCGGCCGGTGAGCGAGCCGGCGGCCAGGACCACCTGGTCGGCGAGCAGCTCCGTGCCGTCGTCGAGGAGGGCGCCCGTCGCCCGGTCGGTGGTGGTGAGCAGCCGTGCCGCGCCCGCCCGGTGGATGATCACGCCGGCCCGTTCGCAGGCGGCCAGCAGGGCGGCCGCGAGCCGGCGCGGGTCGACCTGGTGGTCGCCGTCCACGCGCAGGCCGCCGCGTACGCCCGGGGCGAGCATGGGCTCCAGGCGGCGGCATTCGCGGCCGGTGAGCCACTCGGACTCCAGGCCGCAGCGGCGCTGCAGGGCGTGCAGTTCGCGCAGGTGGAGGCGGTCGTCGGAGTCGAGGGCCACGGCGAGGGTGCCGCAGGCGCGGTATCCGATGTCCAGGCCGCCGCTCGCCTCGGCGAGGTCGGCGGCGAACTGCGGATAGCGCGCGGCGGAGTCGAGGCCGAGGCCCAGCAGGGCTTCCTCGCCGTAGTGCAGTTCGGTGACGGGGGCGAGCATGCCGGCCGCGACCTGGGCGGCGCCGCCACCGGGAGCCGGGTCGGCGAGCACGGTGCGCAGTCCGCGCGCGGCGGCCCGCCAGGCGGTGACCAGGCCGATGATGCCGCCCCCGATGACGAGGACGTCGGATCCGTTTCGAGATGAGTGCATGGGCGTCCAGCCCCTCCCTTCGCCGGCATGACCCGGATCAGGTTCGTACGGTCGGAGGCCGGCCAGCCTCCCTCTCAGCCCGGTGCGCCGGACTCCCGCGATAGGTACGGTGGCCAGACTAACCCGGCCGTGGATGGCGGGTAAGGCGGCACCTATTCCTGACGGAGCGTCAGATGATTAGGGTGGCCGCGTGAGCGAGCAGACGGAACAGAATCAGCACGGCGTCGTGATCGTCGGCGCCGGAATGGCCGGGGTGCAGACCGCGGTCGCCCTGCGCGAACAGGGCTTCACCGGCCCCGTGACCCTGCTGGGAGCCGAACCCCACCAGCCCTACGACCGGCCCCCGCTGTCCAAGGCGGTACTCCTCGGCAAGGCCGAGGACTCCGCCTTCGACGTGGACTTCGAAGGGCTCGACATCGACCTCAGGCTCGGCACGGAGGTCACCGGCCTGCGCGCCGCCGACCACGAGCTGGACACCGGTGCGGGCCCGGTCCCGTACGGGGTCCTCGTACTGGCGACCGGCGCGCGGCCGCTGACCCTGCCCGGGACCGAGGGCGTCCCGGGCGTCCACCTGCTGCGCACGCTGGACGACGCGGCCCGGCTGCGCCCGGTGCTGGCGGCGGCGGACCGTGCGGTGGTCGTCGGGGCGGGCTGGATCGGCGCCGAGTTCGCGACCGCCGCCCGGGAGGCGGGCTGCGAGGTCACCGTGGTCGAGGCGGCGGACCGGGTGCTGGCGGGAGCGCTGCCCGCCGAGGCCGCCGAGCCGATGGCGCGCTGGTACGGGCAGGCGGGCGCCGAGCTGATCACCGGGGTGGAGGTCGCCGGGATCGAGGAGGGGCGGGTCCTGCTGGCGGACGGGAGGGTCCTGCCCGCCGGCGCGGTGGTGGTCGGCATCGGAGCCCGCCCCGCCACCGAATGGCTGGCCGGGACCGGAGTGGAACTCGGCCCCGACGGTTCGATCACCGCGGACGCCCACCTGCAGACCTCGCTGCCCGGGGTGTACGCGGTCGGCGACTGCGCCTCCTTCCCGTCCGGGCGGTACGGGAAGCGGCTGCTCGTGCACCACTGGGACAACGCGCTCCAGGGGCCGCGGACGGTCGCGGCGAACATCCTGGCCGGGGAACCGGCCCAGGTCTACGACCCGGTGCCGTACTTCTGGTCGGAGCAGTTCGGCCGCTTCGTGCAGTACGCCGGGCACCACGGCGGGGCCGACACCCTGCTCCTGCGCGGCGACCCGGACGGCCCCGCCTGGTCCGTGTGCTGGCTGCGGGACGGCGCGCTGGTCGCCGTCCTGGCCGTGGGCCGTCCCCGCGACCTGGCGCAGGGCCGCAAGCTCATCGAAACGGCGGTCCCCGTGGACCCCGCCAAGGTCTCCGACCCCGGGACCCCGCTGAAGTCGGCCACCGTCTGACGGCCCGGGCCCCGCCCGGACCCGGTCCTCGAGCGCCGGACGACCCGGACGGGGCTGCTCAGGTACCGGCGGCGGAGCCGAGATGGCAGGCTTGTGCCTGTGACCGAGATTGACGCAAAGATCGATGCCCTTGTCCCCTCGTGGCTGTACCTCCCCGACATCGCGGAGATGCTGAACATCGAGGTGACCCGGGTCCGCCAGATGGTCAAGGAAGGGCAGCTCATCGCCGTCCGCCGGGGCGAGAACCGCTCCCTGCAGGTTCCGGCCCCCTTCATCGACGGCGACAAGGTCGTCAAGGGCCTCGTCGGCCTGCTGACCGTACTGCGCGACGACCGCTTCACCGAGGAGGAGATCCTGGAATGGCTCTTCACCGAGGATCCGACCCTGCCCGGCACCCCCGTGCAGGCGCTGAGCGAGAATCGCGGCACGGAGGTGAAGCGCCGCGCTCAGGCGCTCGCCCTCTGACCTGATCGCCTTCGCTCCACAGCGGTGTACGGGCCGCGGCCCGTACACCGCCTCCATCACGGGGGGTACACCCATGCAGCTGTCCGACGCCCGGCTCTACCTCTGCACGGACGCCCGCAAGCGCCAGGGTGACCTCCCCGAGTTCCTCGACGCCGTCCTGTCCTCGGGCGTGGACATCGTCCAGCTCCGCGACAAGGGCATGGAGGCGGGGGAGGAGCTCGAACACCTCCAGGTCTTCGCCGAGGCCGCCCGCCGCCACGGCAGGCTCCTCGCCGTGAACGACCGCGCCGACGTCGCCCACGCCATCGGCTCCGACGTCCTGCACCTCGGCCAGGGGGACATCCCCGTCCCCGCCGCCCGCGCCATCCTCGGCGAGCAGGTGCTGATCGGCCGGTCCTGCCACGCCGACGACGAGGTCGACGCGGCGGTCGCCGAAGCCGGCGTGGACTACTTCTGCACCGGCCCCTGCTGGCCCACCCCCACCAAGCCCGGCCGCCACGCCCCCGGCCTGGAGCTGGTCCGGTACGCGGCCTCCCTGGAGCAGGACCGCCCCTGGTTCGCCATCGGCGGCATCGACGCCTCGAACCTGGACGAGGTGCTGGACGCCGGCGCCACCCGCATCGTGGTCGTCCGCGCGCTCACCGAGGCCACCGACCCCGGTGCGGCCGCCGCCGAGCTCGCCAAGCGGGTACGGGCCCGGCTCGCCTGAGTCCGGTCCGCGTACACCCCCCACCCCGCACCGGCTGTTTTCGGCCAGAGGTTGCCCGCGGGTGTCCAAAAACGTGTCCAAAACGTGGACGGGGCTTCGGTGTCCGCCGGGCCGCGTCTAACCTGCCCCCATGGCCTCTGGTACCGCTTCCACCTGGTCGGATCGTGCACACACGGTCCGCGACCTCCTCGCGTCCGGACGCTCGTACTCGTTCGAGTTCTGGGCCCCGAAGACCGAGAAGGGCGAACGCAACCTCTGGAACGCCCTGCGCCGGGTCGAGGCGGTATCCCCGAGCTTCGTCTCCGTGACCTACGGAGCCGGCGGCTCCACCCGCGGCGGCACCGTCAAGGCCACCCAGGAGATCGCCGCGGACACCACGCTGACCCCGGTCGCGCACCTCACCGCCGTGGACCACTCGGTCGCGGAGCTGCGCAACGTCATCGGGCAGTTCGCGGACGCCGGGATCCGGAACATGCTCGTCGTGCGCGGCGACCCGCCGGGCGACCCGATGGGCGAGTGGGTGGCGCACCCCGAGGGCGTGCACTACGCCGCCGACCTGGTCCGGCTGGTCAAGGAGTCCGGCGACTTCTGCGTCGGCGTCGCGGCCTTCCCCGAGATGCACCCGCGTTCGACGGACTGGGACACGGACATCCGGCACTTCGTGGACAAGTGCCGCGCCGGTGCCGACTATGCGATCACCCAGATGTTCTTCGATCCGGAGAATTATCTGCGGCTGCGCGACAGCGTCGAGAAGGCGGGCTGCGAGACCCCGATCATCCCCGAGGTCATGCCTGTTGTGGGTATCAAGCAGCTCGACCGACTGCCCCAGCTCAGCAACGCGCTCTTCCCCGTGGACGTGAAAGAGCGCATGCTCGCCGTCAAGGACGACCCGGCCGCTGTACGCTCCATTGGCATCGAGTTCGCCACGGAGTTCTGCGCGCGGCTGCTGTCCGAGGGTGTCCCGGGGCTGCACTTCATCACGCTGAACAATTCCACGGCGACTCTCGAGATCTACGAAAATCTGGGCCTGCACCAGCGGGCCTGAGCGGCCGTCCCCCGTTCCCGCGCCGGCGGCCGTACCGAGAGGGGCCATGCATGGGAATGACGGTCCTCTACATCGCGTTCGGTTTCGTCGCGCTGTGGCTGCTTGCCGAGGTCCTGATGCAGTACAAGGCCCGGCTCCGCTGGCGCCTGCTCGCCTTCGCCGGCTTCCTCGGCGTGGTCGCCGGAGTGATCCTGCCGTCCGTGCCGGTCATCGGCGCCGGCGCGGCGGCGTTCGCCGTGGGCCAGACCCTGGTGACGCTGTCCTTCCGCAAGGGCTTCGTCGCCGGCTGGGCGCTGCGCCGCGGCGGGGAGCCCGTACGGCAGCAGCAGCAGACGAGACGCCGCCGGGCCGCAGGCGCGACGAAGCCGGAGCCGGCGCTCGAGGTCACCGCGCTGGAGTACGAGGGCGGGGAAGGTGCCGCGGACGAGCGGTCCTTCCAGGCCCCGCCGCCCGCGGCGGTCTACAGCCCCGAGCCGGTGCCCGAGGACACGGGGTCCTACGGGATACAGAGTTTCGCGCCGGCCCCCGACGCCGCCCAGACGGCGGCCTTCGCCTCGCCGTTCACCACGGCCGAGCAGGACGCCCACCAGTACGCGGCGTACTACGACCAGCAGAACCAGGGCGGCTACGACTACTCGGGCGGCTACCCGACGGGCGACCAGCAGCAGGTCTACGCCGCCTACTCGGACCCGTACATCGGCACCGGCGGCGGCGTCGCCCCGCCCCAGCCGTACGACTACACCCCGTACGCCGACTACGGGCAGCAGCAGTACTCCACGGACACCCCGCCCGGCGGGGTCTGGGTCCCGCAGCAGCGCTCCACCGACGGGGCCGGCCAGGCCTACCCGGTGGACGAGCAGGGCCAGCCGCCGCAGCAGTACCCGTACCCCCAGCAGGGCGGGTACGAGCAGTACCGCTACTGATCAGCGCCGCTGATCGTGCCGGTCGTGCCGGTCACTGGGAGCCGCGGAACTCCGCGCCCTCCACGATCAGTCCGGCCACCAGGGCCCCGGTCATCCCGGCGTGCGGCAGCCCGCCGCCGGGGTGGGCCCAGCCGCCCGCGAGGTACAGGCCGGGCACGGCCGTGGTGTTGGCCGGGTACAGCAGCCGGCCCCCGGCGCCCGCGAGGGCGGGCGGGGGCACCGCGCCGCCCAGCGCGCCGGTGGCCGCCTCCACGTCGGCCGGGGTCCGCACCTCGTGCCACAACAGCCGCTCCCGCAGGCCCTGTACGGCCTTCTCCGCGAGGTTCAGCAGCTCCGCGGGCTCCGAGGTCCCGGGCCCGGGCACGGCGCTCACGGTGACCGCCTCGTGCTCCCCGTCGGGCCGGGTGGCCGGATCGTCCGGACGCAAGACCGTGACGTGCGCCCCCGAGGCGTGGACCAGGGTGCGGTGCACGGCCGTGGCGGGGCGGGCGCCGCGCAGCGCGAGCAGCAGCGTGATCCGCCCGGGTACGCCGTCCCCGCGGGCGGGGACCGCCTCGGGCGGCCACGGCAGCGCCCCGGCCGGCAGCTGCCGCGGATCGATCCCGCACACGACGGTGTCGGCGGCCGCCTCGCTGCCGTCGGCCAGCAGCAGACCGGCCGCCCGGCCGTCGCGCACGAGGACCTCCCGGACCTCCGCCCCGAAGACGAAGGCGACCTTGCGCTCCAGGCAGCGCTCGTACACGGCGGTGGCCAGGGCGCGCATCCCGCCGCGCACGTACCAGCTGCCGAAGGTCTGCTCCATGTACGGGAGCACGGCCGCCGAGGCGGGTGCGGTGGCGGGGTCGATCCCGTAGCCGCGCACCACGCCGGTCAGCAGCTCCGCGAGGGCGCCGCCCAGCTCGCGGTCGGCCATTTCGGCGAGGGTCGGCGTACGGCGGCGCAGCAGGCCGCTCCTGCGCAGGGCCGGGTACGGGTCGCCGCCGAGACTCTGCCGGGCGCCGGGCCGCAGCGGTTCCTCCAGCAGCGGGCGCCGGGTGGCGTCCCAGGCGTCGCGGGCGCGGCCCAGGACGGCGTTCCAGCGCTCGCCCGCGCCCGGGCCGAAGGCGGAGTCCAGGGCGGCGGCGACACCGCCGTGCGAGGCGCCGGGGAGGGTGACGTCGATGCCGTGGTGGGGCAGGACGTGCCGGACGGCCGGGTCCACCTGGGCCAGCTCGAGGCAGTCCTCCAGCGACCGCTTGCCGGTCTTCACGAAGAGGTCGCGGTAGACGGCCGGCAGGTGCAGCAGCCCGGGCCCGGTGTCGAAGGCGAAGCCCTCGCGCTCGTACCGGCCGACGGCTCCGCCGTAGATCGTCCCGCGTTCGTACACCGTCACCAGGTGCCCCGCCACGGCCAGCCGGGCCGCCGTCGCCATCGCGCCCATGCCGGCGCCGATCACCGCAATTCGTGCCATGCGGCCGAGCCTATCGACCCCCCTGGTGACCCCGTGGTCAGAGGGGTGGGGCCCCGGTGGTCTCGCGGGCCTCGGTGGCCAGCCGCTTCTCCTCGCGCCGCTGGGCACGGCGGCGCAGGAAGCGGCGGATCCGGCTCCAGAGGAAGAACAGTATGGCCAGTCCGACGGCCAGCAGCACGGCCGCGATGATCGCGGCGGCCTCGGGGTTGAACATCGCGAAGGTGACGAGGCCCGCCACGCCGAGGTCCTCGGCGATGCTCATCCCGACGTTGCTGAACGGCTCGGGCGAGGTGTTGATCGCCATCCGGGTGCCGGCCTTGACGAAATGGCTGACCAGAGCCGTGGAGCCGCCGACCGCGGCAGCGGTGATCTCGGGGAGCGAGCCGGTCTGCCCGGCCAGCAGCGCACCGATCACCGCACCGGACACCGGTCGGATCACCGTGTGGACGGTGTCCCATATCGAGTCCATGTACGGGACCTTGTCGGCGATCGCCTCGCACAGGAACAGCACCGCCGCGACGATCAGCACGTCCGTGCGTTGCAGCGAAGCGGGGACCTCGTCGGTCAGGCCCGTGCGGCCGAAGATGCCGAGCAGGAGGACCACGGCGTAAGCGTTGATCCCACTGGCCCAGCCGCTGGTGAAGACCAGGGGGAGCACACTCATCGGATCATCATGCCGTACGGGAACGCAGAAAAGTGAGGGGACGGCCGCACGGCGGCCATCCCCTCACCCACGTTGTCCGTTGTCCGGGGCGCTAGTGCCCCTGCTCGTCACGGCGGCGCTGCCACCGTTCCTCGATGCGGGTCATCATCGACCGACGCTGCCGGCTGCGGCCGCGGGCCGAACCGCCAGTACTTCCGGAGACGGGCTGCTCGCCAGGCTTGGGTGCCTTGCGCCAACCGGTGACCACGAGGACCGTACATCCCAGCATGACGAGGAACCCCACCACGCTGATCCAGAGCACGTTCGGAATGATCACACCGGTCATGAGGAGCGCGATACCCACCACAATGCCTGCGACTGCCTGGTAGACCCGTCGCCGGGTGTACGTACGCAGTCCGCTTCCCTCAAGCGCTGTCGCGAACTTGGGATCTTCGGCGTACAGCGCTCGCTCCATCTGCTCGAGCATTCGCTGCTCGTGCTCCGAGAGCGGCACGGGAGTCCTCCTCATCCGTCGGTCGCGGGGGGTAGCGACCAGGGGTCCCCTTCAGGATAGGCGGGGAATCGCCCCCGTGACACCCGCCCTCTACGCCACGTTACAAAAACACACGGCCCAGAAAAGACGCAGCCGGTAAAGCGCTGCTTGAAAACCGTACCGCCGAGGGGGTGGTCACTGAGGCCCTTATTCCCCAATGGTCCACCCACCATGCCGGTCACTGCACCTGATCATACGGGGCCGACTCTCCGAACGGAGGGCGTGTGACCGACTCCGTGCGCGGAAGGTCGCAGTTCAGGCCTGCTTCTCGCCCAGGACGTGCAGCTGTGTGGCGACCGCGTGGAAGGCGGGCAGCTCGGCCGCGGCCTCCTCCAGACGCAGCAGTGCCTCCACCGCACCCGGCTCGGTGTCCACCAGGACGCCGGGCACCAGGTCGGCGAAGATCCGCACGCCGTGCACCGAGCCGACCGCGAGGCCGGCGTCGCCGACCAGCTCGGAGAGCTGCTCGGCGGTGAAGCGGCGCGGTACGGGGTCGCCGGAGCCCCAGCGGCCGGCCGGGTCGGTCAGGGCGGTACGGGCCTCCGTGAAGTGACCGGCCAGCGCGCGGGCGAGCACCGCCCCGCCGAGACCGGCGGCCAGCAGGCTGAGCGTGCCGCCGGCGCGCAGCGCGGCCACCGTGTTGGCCACGCCCTCGGCCGGGTCGTCCACGTACTCCAGCACGCCGTGGCAGAGCACGACGTCGTACGCGTCCTGCTCGACGACGTCCAACAGGCCCTGGGCGTCGCCCTGGACGCCGCGCACCAGGTCGGCGACACCGGCCTCTGCCACCCGGCGCTCCAGCCCGAACAGTGCGTTCGGGCTGGGGTCGACCACGGTGACCCGGTGGCCCAGGCGGGCCACTGGGACGGCGAACTTGCCGGTGCCGCCACCGGTGTCGAGCACGTCCAGCACATCCCGCCCGGTCGCCTTCACCCGGCGGTCGAGCGCCTCCTTGAGGACCTCCCACACCACGGCGGTGCGGAGGGAGGCACGGGGGCGGGAAGTGTCCGACACGGCTGATGGCTCCTCGGCGCGGCAATGGGGTGAGCGGTTGCTGCCCACCCTATTGCCTTCCGCGGCCGGGCAGCTCATCCCGCGTCCGGATGCTCCGGACGTGGTTGCGGCAGGGTCTGCGGCAGGGGCCGGGGCGCCGCCCGGACGGTGAGCATCCGCTCCACCAGGCGCAGGAACATCGAGGCCGCGCGCACCAGATCGTCCGCGTCCCGGTCGCTCGCCGCGTCCGGTATCCCCGCCTCGGCCCTGGCCCGCCGGGCGGCGCCGGACGCGAAGAGCGCGCTCCACTCGGTCAGCTCCGGCGCTATCTCCGGCAGGACCTCCCACGCGCTGCGGATCCGGGGCCGCCGCCGCGGGTTCACCGGCTCGGGCCGGCCGCGCGCGGCGAGCACGGCCGCGGCGGTGCGCAGTGCGGCGAGGTGGGCGGTGGCGTAGCGCTCGTTGGGGCGGGTCAGCCGGGCGGCCTCGGCCAGGCCGTCGTGGGCCTTGGCGAGCAGGTCGAGGGCGGCCGGAGGGGCCGTCGACTTCCGCGGGACGGGATGGACAGGGGACGGGGACGGTGTGGCCATGACGAACCTCCTGTCGTTGCGTTGCCCCCATCGTGACGGGCGCCACTGACAATCGCGCCGACCTGCGGTTTTGCCGTGACGAACCGGGCAACTAGCCCCTTCTGTACGCCGGGTGCGAAGAAGGATGCTAGTTTTTGAACTGACCGGTCAGTTCAAAAAGAAGGGGGACGGCGTGGACAGCCCGCACGGCGCGGCCGTCAAAGCCGAGGACTTCGGACTCAAGGGCCCGCGCGGCTGGGCCTTCCGGGGAATCGGCATCGACGCGGCGCCAGGCTCGCTCATCGCGGTCGAAGGCCCCTCCGGCAGCGGTCGGACCTGCCTGCTCCTGGCCCTCACCGGGCGGATGAAGCCCACCCAGGGACACGCCGAGGTCGGCGGCCACCGGCTGCCGAAGAGGATGACCGCGGTCCGCCGGATCTCCGCCCTCGGCCCGGTCTCCGGCGTCAACGACCTCGACCAGGCCCTCACCGTCGCGGAGCAGTTGCGCGAGGGCGTCCTGCTCCAGCGCCACTACGGCGCTCCGGTCCGCGCCATGCTGCGGCCCCGGGCCGAGCGCCGCGCCGCCGCCGAGGCCCGGATCGCCTCCGCCCTGGACGCCGCCGGACTGGACCTCGCCGCGCTGCCCAAGGGCGGGCGGACCTCCGTACGGGACCTGGAACGCCTGGAGTCCGTACGGCTGTCCGTCGCCATCGCCCTGCTGGGCTCTCCGGGGCTGCTGGCCCTCGACGACCTGGACCTCAAGCTGTCGGACACCGAACGCGCCGAGGCCTGGGCCCTGCTCCGCTCGGTCGCCGCCCGCGGGATCACCGTCCTCGCGGTGTGCAGCGAGGCGCCCGCCGATGCGCTCGTCCTGCGGACCTGCCCCAAGGAGCCCGCGCAGAGCGGCCCCGAGACCGAGACCGAGGCCGGGACCGAGGCCGGCGCCGCCGAGTCCGAGGCCGCCGAGTCCGAGGCGGAGGCCGCACCGGACGCGAAGAACGACACCGAGAACGACGACACCGAGAACGACGACACGAAGGGGGCGGACGATGCGCTCGCCGAAGCTGGCCGCGCTTGAGCTGAAGCGGTTCGGGCGGGGGAAGCTGCCCCGGGCCGCCCTCGTCGCACTGCTCCTGCTGCCGCTGCTCTACGGAGCCCTGTACCTGTGGTCCTTCTGGGACCCCTACAAGAACCTCGACAAGGTGCCCGTCGCCATCGTCAACGCCGACAAGGGCACGATGGTCGACGGCGAGCGCCTCGATGCCGGCGCCGAGATCAGCAAGAAGCTGCACGACAGCAAGAAGTCCTTCGACTGGCACGACGCGAGCGCGAAGGAGGCGGCCGAGGGTCTGGAGGACGGTACGTACTACCTGACCCTGACCCTGCCCGAGGACTTCAGCGCGAAGATCGCCTCCAGCTCCGGCGACGACCCCACCACCGGCGCCCTCCAGGTCCGCACGAACGACGCCAACAACTACATCGTCGGCTCGATCTCGCGCTCCGTCTTCTCCGAGGTCCGCTCCGCGGCGTCCGCCAACGCCTCCCGCGGCTTCCTCGACAAGATCTTCGTCAACTTCTCCGACCTGCACGACAAGACCGCCGAGGCGGCCGACGGCGCCGACAAGCTCAAGGACGGCGCGGGCAAGGCCCAGGAAGGCGCCAAGGAGCTCGCCGACGGCCTCGACACGGCGCAGGAGAAGTCCGGCGAGCTCAACAGCGGTCTGCAGAAGCTGAACACGGCGGCCGGCAAGCTGGAGACCGGCTCCAGGGACATCGCGGACGGCACCCAGGCGCTGGCCGACAAGGTCAACGGGGCCGCGGACAAGGCCCGTCCCTTCGTCAAGGACCCCAAGAACCTGGCGGACACCGCCGAGCTGGTCGCCGACAGCGCGAAGGTGGTCAACAACCACCTCGCCACCTTCGCCGAGAAGGCCCCGGCCGCCGCCGCGGCAGCGAAGAAGGCGGCCGCGGGCGCCGACGCCTACTACACCAGGCACTGCGTCACCCCCGGCGGCGAACCGCACCTCGCCTCCTGCCCCGACCTGAAGAAGGTCAAGGACGACGCGGCCGAGGCCGCCGAGCTCAGCCGGGACGTCAGCACCCTGGTCAAGAACGCCAACGGGGACGTCGGCAAGCTCCGCACCCAGCTCACCGACCTGGAGAAGAAGGCCCGCGAGCTCGTCGTCAAGGCCCCCCAGCTCGCGGGCGACCTCGACGCGGCCGTCGCCAAGGTCAACGCCCTCAACACCGGCGCCCACAAGGTCTCCAGCGGCATGGCCCAGCTGCACACCGGCCTCGGCACCGCCGCCACCGGCTCCGGCGCCCTCAGCGACGGCGTCGGCAAGCTCGGCGACGGCGCCCACCGCCTCGACGGCGGCATGTACAAGCTCGTCGACGGCACCGGTGAACTCGCCGGCGGCCTGCACGACGGGGCCGGCAAGATCCCCGACTACGACCAGCAGCAGCGCGACCGGCGCACCGAGGTCATGGCCGACCCGATCCAGCTCGCCAACCAGTCCCTGCACAAGGCGCCCAACTACGGCACCGGCTTCGCCCCCTACTTCATCCCGCTCTCCCTCTGGGTCGGCGCGATGGTCGCCTACATGCTGATCGCCCCGCTCAACCGGCGGGCCCTGGCCGCCGGCGCCTCGCCCTGGCGGGTCGCCCTCGCCGGCTGGCTGCCCGTGGCGGGCCTCGGCACGGCGCAGGTGGTCCTGCTGATGTCCGTGCTGCACTGGGCGCCCGGCCTCGGCCTGAAGATGGCCCACCCGGCCCTGACCATCGCCTTCCTGATGCTCGTCACCGGCTGCTTCGCGGCGATCGTCCAGTGGCTCAACGCCAAGTTCGGCGCGGCCGGCCGCATCCTGGTGCTGGCCGTCCTGATGCTCCAGCTGACCTCGGCGGGCGGCACGTACCCCGTCCAGACCAGCCCGGACTTCTTCAACTGGATCCACCCGTACCTGCCGATGTCGTACATCGTCGAGAGCCTGCGCCGCCTCATCACCGGTGGCGACCTCGCCCCGGTCTGGCAGGGCGGCGCGGTCCTGCTGGCCTTCACCGCCGGCGCCCTCGCCCTCACCGCCCTCGCCGCCCGCGGCAAGCAGGTGTGGACCATGGACCGACTGCACCCCGAACTGAGCCTGTAGGGACGTGTTGACCTGTGACAATCAGCGCCATGGAAAGCAGCAGCACCAGTACGGGTACCGGCGGGGGCCGTCGTGCGGCCACCCGGCAGAAGCTCTACGAAGCAGCCGTGACCCTCATCGCGGAGCAGGGCTTCTCCGCGACCACGGTCGATGAGATCGCCGAACGGGCGGGCGTCGCGAAGGGCACCGTCTACTACAACTTCGCGAGCAAGAACGAGCTCTTCGAGGAGCTGCTGCGGCACGGCGTCGGCCTGCTGACGGTCTCGCTGCGGACGGCGGCGGAGGAGACCGAGGCCCGCGGCGGCAGCCGCGTCGAGGCGCTCGACGCGATGATCCGCGCGGGGCTCGTCTTCATCGACCGGTACCCGGCCTTCACCCAGCTCTACGTCGCCGAGCTGTGGCGCACCAACCGCGCCTGGCAGTCCACCCTGATGGTGGTCCGGCAGGAGGCGGTGGCCGTCGTGGAGAAGGTGCTCCGCGAGGGCGTCGAGCGCGGTGAGCTGAGCGCCGAGATCGACGTGCCGCTCACCGCGGCCGCGATGGTCGGGATGGTGCTGGTGGCCGCCCTGGACTGGCAGTCCTTCCAGAGCGAGCGGTCCCTGGACGACGTGCACTCGGCGCTGTCCCTGCTGCTGCGGGGCCGGGTCAGCGGCAACCGCTGAGAAGCCGCGCACCACCCCCCCAGTCGGCGGTGCCGCGCGGGCGCGCAGCCCCGTAGAACTGGTGGGGCCTGCCGCGACGGCTGAGTATCCGTACCTAGGCGCGGAAATGAGTACGAGCGCGGATGGGCTCCCACCTGCGAGACGCCAGACTGGGAGCAACGGACAGGAGACCCGGTCCGCACCGCCGACACGGGGCTGCGGAGCGGACCGGGTACCTCCGACCGTGACCGGGACGGGGGAACGACGGGGGATCGGCGACCCGGTGACGCAAGACGCAACGCGGCGGGGCTCGGGGGGATCGAGCCTCGCCGCGTTCGTGCGTCCACGGGTTCGCCGTACCCCGGAGACCGGGACCGCGCCCCGGACCCGCGGCTGGAACGCCGGCGGGACCGGGTGCGCCTCAGCCGCGGCCCCGCAGCGGCAACCGCAGCCGCAGCGCCGCCGCCCGGGCCGACACCGACGAGGCCACGGCCGCCCAGCGGGCGGCGACCGCCCAGGAGATCCGGGCCGCCGAGCGCGGCAGCAGCAGGGCGCGCAGCCGGGGCAGCCGGTCCGCGGAGGCCAGCAGGCCGGTACGGGCCAGCAGTACGTCGTCCGCCAGCTCCGGGTACGTGACCTCCGCGCCCGGGGGCGCGTACAGGGCCCGCTCCACCGCACCGGCGACCCGGTGCACGGCCGCCGCGGGCTCCGGCTCCAGGCCGCCCAGGTCCACGATCCGGCTCGCCGCCCGGCGCGGGGACAGCGCCTCGTCGGGAACCACACCCGAGTCCCAGGCGGTGTCGCCCAGTTCCCGCCAGGCCGTCAGGACCTCCCGGGACGCGAGGCGCCGGGCCCGCAGCCGGGTCCGCCACAGCAGCGGGAGCAGGGGCAGACCCAGCACCGCCACCGCGAGCGCCGCCCAGCCGAGGACCGTCCCCGCCGAGATCCCGTCGTCGTGGGTACCGTTCTGCGCGGGCGCCGCCGCACCGCACTCGCCGAGCTTCTTCAGCGCCGGCGGGCACTCGGGGGTCGCCGTGGGCGCCGTCGACGGCTGCGGCGCGCCCTGCGAGGGCAGCGGCGCGGGGGCGGACGGCTGGGCGGCCGGGGTCTGTGCCCGCGAGTAGTCCGGAATGTTGATGCCGGAGCGGGGCGTCGGCTCGAAGCGGGTCCAGCCCACGCCCTGGAAGTACAGCTCGGGCCAGGCGTGCGCGTCGCGCATCGACACGGTCATGCTGCCGTCCGACTGCTTCTCGCCGGGGGTGAAGCCCACCGCGACCCGGGCCGGGATGCCCAGGGAGCGGGACATCGCCGCCATCGAGAAGGCGAAGTGGACGCAGAAGCCCTCCTTGTCGGCGAGGAACCGGGCGACCGCCTGCGGACCCGTGCCCGAGGCCGTCTTCGTGTTGTAGCGGAACCCGCCGTTCACAGCGAAGTAGTCCTGCAGCTTCACGGCCCGCGTGTAGTCGTCCTTCGCCCCCTGCGTCACCTGGCGGGCCGTTTCGCCGACCACCGTCGGCAGGTTGTCCGGGATCCTCGTGTACTCCTCCCGGATCACCGGGTCGGGCTCCGGGGCCTTCTGCAGCTGCTGGGCCGTCGGCTTCAGCAGCAGGCTGCGCACCGTGTATTCGGCGCTCTGGACGTTCTGGAACCTGTCCCGGCTCAGCTGGTCGCCGACCAGGGTCCGGCCGGCCGGCTCGAACCGCCACTTGCCGCGGATGTCCACCGACGTCGCCGGATACGGCATGGGCAGGTAGCGCTGCGTGTAGCTGTCCGCCGCCGTGACGTTGGTGGTGACCTCCATCGCGGTGCCGCGGACCTGGGGGCCGAGCCCCGGCGGTTCCGGCAGCCGCTCCGGCACATCGATCAGGGCCCGCCCGGAGGCCTCCCACTTGACGCCGTTGAACTCGTCCAGGGCCACGATCCGCAGGTACTGCTCGGTCGGCTGCGGGTTGTCCGTCCGGTACCTCAGGATCACGCGGTTGTCCTGCGCGTTCAGGTTGCTCTGCAGGGAGACCAGCGGGTTGACCGCAGTGATCGTCCCGCCCGCCCCGCTGCCGCTCTCGTCGCCGTCCTGCGTGCCGCCCAGCAGCCCGCCGCCGAGCGAGGGCAGTACGGCGGGCACCGCCAGGGCCACGCCCAGGGTCACGGCGCCGATCCGCCGCCCGAACCGCACGGGAGCCGTCGCCTGCCCGCCCGCTCCGCCGGAGAGGCCGGAGTCGGCGGCGCCCCGGCGCGGGGCCGCGCCGAAGACCCGGCCCCACTGGGCGAGCCGGTCCCGGCCCTCGGACAGCAGCAGCATCAGGTAGCCGCAGCCCGCGAGCAGGAACGAGAACCAGGAGGCGTCCCCGCCGCCCGACAGGCCCGCGGCCACCGAGTACAGCGCGAGCAGCGGCAGCCCGGCCGCGGCGGCCGTGCGCACGGTCACCGCCAGCATGTCCACCAGCAGCCCGATCAGCAGCACGCCGGAGACCAGCAGCAGCTTGATTCCGTCCGTCAGCGGGGCCGGGATCGCGAACTCGCCCACGTCCTGGACGCCCTGGCCGAAGAGCGCACCGAAGTCCGTCACCAGGTAGGCCAGCGGGCCGTCCCCGTGGGACTCGCCCTTGCCCGCGAACAGGAGCGCGAGCAGCAGCAGCGACACCAGCAGCTGCGCGGCCACGGTCAGCGTCCGGGCCATCGGCACCCGCCGGGCCCCGGCGCCCACGGCGCTCTGCACGGCCAGCAGCAGCGCCGCCTGGAGCATCCAGGCCTGCGAGTCCACCAGCGGGCCCAGCGACCACGAGGTGAGCAGCGTCGCCAGTGCCGCGAAAAGCGTCAGTTTCGCCCGCCCGCTCATTCCCGACCTCCGGAGGTTTCCGTACCGACACGCGCGGTCCCGGCCTGGCGCCACAGCTCGCCGAAGGCCACACCGGGCGGGGCGGCCAGTGCCGTCCAGCCCGCGTCGCGCAGCCTGCCCAGCCGCTCGTCGAGCGGGGGCACGGCATGGCCCGGAGCGGGCTGTCCGCCCCAGCTCGCGGAGTCCAGTACGAAGGCCACCGCACCCGAGGTGCGCTGGCGCATCCTGGCCGCCAGTTCCGTCTGCACGTCGTCCAGGTCGCCGAAGAAGGCGATGAGGAGCCCGTCGCCGCCGGCTCCGCCGAGGCCGTCGGCCGAGCCGCCGCGCACCGCGTCGTAGGCGCGGGAGAGCCCGGCGCCGTCGGAGTGCCCGATGACCGCGAGGGTGTCCATCATCAGTCCGGCCGCCTCCGCGGACTCCTGCCCGCCGGAGGAGAAGCCGCCACCGCCCTCACCGGGCACCGAGTTGCCGGTGTCGGTGAGCAGCCGTACGGAGAAGCCCTGTTCCAGGACGTGCACCAGGCTGGAGGCGGCCGCCGAGACGGCCCACTCGAAGGCGGAGTCGGGGCCGGCGCCGTCGAAGGCCAGGCGCCGGGTGTCCAGCAGGACGGTGGCCCGGCTGCGCTGCGGCTGCTCCTCGCGGCGGACCATCAGCTCGCCGTAGCGGGCGGTGGAGCGCCAGTGCACCCGGCGCAGGTCGTCGCCGCGCCGGTAGCCGCGGGGGATCACGTCGTCGTCGCCGGCCAGGGCGAGGGAGCGGCGGCTGCCGTCGCCGTAGCCGTTGGACTCGCCGGCCAGGCGGACCGGCGGCAGGGGCTCGGTGCGCGGGATGACGGTGAGGGTGTCGTAGGTGCTGAAGGAGCGGGTCAGCTCGACCAGCCCGAAGGGGTCGCACAGGCGCAGCTGGAGCGGGCCGAGCGGATAGCGGCCGCGCAGGTCGGAGCGGACCCGGTAGGACACCTCGCGGCGCCCGCCGGGCTCGACCCGGTCCAGTACGAAGCGCGGGCGCGGGCCCAGGACGTAGGGCACCCGGTCCTGGAGCATCAGCAGGCCGGTGGGCAGCCGCGAGACGTTGTCCATGCGCAGCTGCACCCGGGCCTCGGTGCCCGCGGGGACCCGTCCCGGGCTGAGCCGGCGGCTGCCGGAGACCCGGTAGCGGGTGCGGTGCAGGGCGTAGACGCAGATCAGTGGCAGGAGGGCGAGCAGCAGGCCGACCCGCAGCAGTTCGCCCTGGCCCAGGACGTACGCGCAGGCGGCGGCGGCTATCCCTGCGGCCAGGAACGAGCGGCCGCGGGTGGTCAGCCCGGACAGTGACGCGCGCAGTCCGCCGCCGTCCCCCGGGCCTCCGGCGCCGCGCGGGGCACCGGCGCTCATCAGAAGCCCCGGATGCCCGCGCCGGGCGGCATCTCGCCGCGGGCGTGCGCGGCCGGGACGGGGGTGCGCTGCAGGATCTCGCCGACGACCTGCTCGGCGGTGCGGCGGTTCAGCTGGGCCTGCGCGGTGGGCAGCAGCCGGTGCGCGAGGACCGGGCCGGCCAGGGCCTGGACGTCGTCCGGCAGGACGTAGTCGCGGCCGGCGAGCGCGGCGGAGGCCTTCACGGCGCGCAGCAGGTGCAGGGTGGCCCGGGGAGAGGCGCCGAGCCGCAGGTCGGGGTGGCTGCGGGTGGCGGAGACCAGGTCGACGACGTAGCGCTTGACGGGCTCGGCCACGTACACGTCGCGGACGGCCTCGATGAGCTTGACGATCTCGTGGGAGTGCGCGACGGACGTCAGGTCGTCGAGCGGGGAGACCCCGCCGTGCACGTCGAGCATCTGGAGCTCGGCCTCGGGGCCGGGGTAGCCGACGGAGACGCGGGCCATGAAGCGGTCGCGCTGGGCCTCGGGCAGCGGATACGTGCCCTCCATCTCCACCGGGTTCTGGGTGGCGACGACCATGAAGGGGCTCGGCAGCGTGTAGGTCGTGCCGTCGATGGTGACCTGGCGCTCCTCCATCGACTCCAGCAGCGCCGACTGGGTCTTCGGCGAGGCGCGGTTGATCTCGTCACCGATGACGATCTGCGCGAAGATCGCGCCCGGCTTGAACTCGAACTCGCGGCGCTGCTGGTCGTAGATGCTCACGCCGGTGATGTCGGAGGGCAGCAGGTCCGGGGTGAACTGGATGCGCTGCACCGAGCAGTCGATGGACTTGGCGAGGGTCTTGGCGAGCATGGTCTTGCCGACGCCGGGCACGTCCTCGATCAGCAGGTGCCCCTCGGCGAGGAGCACGGTCAGCGCGAGGCGAACGACCTCGGGCTTGCCCTCGATCACGCTCTCGACCGACTGGCGCACCCGCTCCGCCGTGCTGGTCAGATCCGCGAGGCTCGCTCGGTCGTCGTACGTCGTCACCTGGTTCTCCTCGGCCCTTTCCCAGGGCCGACGCCCTTGGCGCATGACCGGCCCACCCCGAAACACGGACACCGGACCCGGGGGATCCCGGGTGGTGCCATCCCGCATTCTTGACGGCGTTACGGCCTTGTGTCACTCAAGAGCTGGGATCGATCTCCCGCAGGAGCCCGGTGTGCACATCGAAGACGAAGCCTCGCACATCGTCCTTGTGGGGCAGGAACGGGTTGGTGCGCACCCGCTGCATGGACTGGCGAACGTCCTGGTCCACGTCCCGGAAGGCCTCGACGGCCCAGGCGGGACGCTGACCGACCTCGTCCTCCAGCTCGTGCCGGAAGTCCTCGGTCAGGTTCTCCAGACCGCAGCCGGTGTGGTGGATGAGTATCACCGTGCGGGTGCCCAGGGCACGCTGGCTGATGGTGAGGGAGCGGATCGTGTCATCGGTGACCACACCGCCCGCGTTGCGGATCGTGTGGCAGTCGCCGAGCTCGAGGCCGAGCGCCTTGTGCAGGTCGAGGCGGGCGTCCATGCAGGCCACGACGGCGACCTGGAGGACGGGGCGGGCGTCCATACCGGGATCGGAGAACTGCGCTGCGTACCGCTGATTCGCCTCGACCAGTCGGTCGGTGACGGATCCGCCGACGGATGCCTCGGGCGCGGACTCGGCAGGCAGGGATGCGGAAGTCGTCATGGGTACGACGTTAGTGGTCACCGCAGGTTGTGGCCTCGCGTGAGAGCGGACAAAGAACGTCAACGAGGCTTGTTGTGAGCTAACCCACAGGGGTGGGGGCGAGGCGGCCGTCCGGGTGATTCGCGGCATTTGCCGGTTCGGTCCGAGAGCCGGGCACGGCGCGCGGGGCGGTTCGTTGACCGCGGCGACCGTTGCACTAAAGTGACGCGAACCGGCCGGAGCCCGGCCCTGACCGGCCGCCCGGCCCCCGATGAACACTCCGCGTGCGCGGCGCGTACGTACGGCCCGGCCCTCTCCCGCTCACCGGCCGGCCGGCGCCACCCTCCCGGCGCCGGCCGCGGAATGCGGGGACCCGGTGGTGCGTACGCCTGCCGCGCCGTTATCTGAGAGGGCGCTTTGACTAGCGAGTCCCGACATGTCCCGGTGATGCTCCAGCGGTGCCTGGACCTGTTGGCCCCGGCGCTGGAGAGGCCCGGGGCCGTCGTCGTCGACTGCACCCTCGGCCTCGGCGGCCACAGCGAGGCCCTGCTGACCCGGTTCCCCGAGGCCCATCTGATCGGCCTCGACCGCGACAAGGAGGCCCTGCGGCTCTCCGGCGAGCGCCTCGCGCCCTTCGGCGACCGGGCCACCCTCGTCCACGCGATCTACGCCGACCTCGCGGAGGTCCTGGACGGGCTGGGCATCCCCGCCGTCCAGGGCGTCCTCTTCGACCTGGGCGTCTCCTCCATGCAGCTGGACGAGGCCGACCGCGGGTTCGCGTACGCCCAGGACGCGCCGCTGGACATGCGCATGGACCAGACGACCGGCATCAGCGCGGCCGAGGTCCTCAACAGCTACGCGCCGGGCGAACTCGTCCGGATCCTGCGCCAGTACGGCGAGGAGAAGCAGGCCAAGCGGATCGTGTCCGCGATCGTCCGGGAGCGGGAGAAGGAGCCCTTCAGCAACAGCGCCCGGCTGGTCGAGCTGATCCGCGACTCCCTGCCGCAGGCCGCCAAGCGAACCGGCGGCAACCCGGCCAAGCGGACCTTCCAGGCACTGCGGATCGAGGTCAACGGGGAGCTCTCGGGCCTGGAGCGGGCCATTCCGGCCGCGGTGGACCGGATCGCGGTCGGCGGCCGCATCGCGGTGCTCTCCTACCACTCGCTGGAGGACCGCCTGGTCAAGCAGGTCTTCGCGGCCGGCGCGACCTCCACGGCCCCGCCCGGTCTGCCGGTCGTCCCGGAGAAGTACCAGCCGAAGCTGAAACTGCTCACGCGCGGCGCCGAGCTGCCGACCGAGGAGGAGATCGCCGAGAACCGGCGGGCCGCCCCGGCGAGATTCCGCGGCGTCGAACGCATCCGGGAGGCGCGGCTGTGACCAAGGCCGGGAAGGTCGCCACGCTGACCCGCGGGCAGGCTGCCCGCCTCGGCCGGGCGCTCGGCGGCCGCCCGGCCCGCCCGCGGCCCGGCGGGCAGGCGGCCCGGATGCCGTTCGTCCTGCTGGTCGTGGCCCTGCTCGGCGGCGGCCTGATCAGCCTGCTGCTGCTGAACTCGGCACTGAACGAAGGCTCCTTCCAGCTGAGCAGGCTGAAGAAGGAGACCACCGCCCTCACCGACGAGGAGCAGGCGCTGCAGCGCGACGTGGACGCCTACTCGGCCCCGGACGCGCTCCAGCGCCGGGCGCACGAGCTGGGCCTGGTCCCCGGCGGCAGCCCGGTCTTCATCGGCGCCGACGGCAGGATCACCGGCAGCGCCGCACCGGCCGAGGCCCCGCCGTCGCCGACCCCGACCGCCCCGGCCGCGTCCTCGGGCGCACCCGCGGGCGCACCCGCGGCGTCGGCCCCCGCCTCGGCCCCGGCCCTGGCTCCGGCCCAGCCCTCGCAACAGCAGCCCACCCCCAACCCAGGTCGGTGATGTCGTGACGCGGATCCCTGCGGGGCCGTTCCCCACCCCGCCCTTCCTCCCCCGGCCACCGCTGGGGGGCGCCCCCGGTTCCCCGGGCTCTGCCCGGACCCGGTCGCCGAACCTCCCCGGCGCGGCCCTGCCCGGGGCGGTGGCCGCGTGAGCCCGCAGGAGCGGCCGCGGCGGCGGCTGCCCGGGCCGGCCCGACCGTCCCGGCCCGGCG
>NZ_JBSGXU010000133.1:0-20686 GCF_053610205.1 Streptomyces sp. NPDC054932
CCGCCCGCCTTACCCGCGCCGGCGCCCATCCGGCCCGGCCCTGCGCCCCCCGCCCTTCCACCGGGCGCCCGGCCCCCAAGCACAAGACACCCCTAGTGCGCCCCGGCGCCGCCCGGGGGGCGGCGGTGCGAGGATCGCACCATGCGGAATGATCCCTTTCGGTGGGCGGGCGTCGGCTGTGCGCTGCTCGCGGCGGTCCTGACGGCGCTGGTGGTCGTGGGATGGCAGCCCCTGCTCGCGTACGACGAACGGGTCGCGCGGGATCTGCACGCGCATGCCGTCTCCCACCCCGGGGTCACGCAGTTCATGCGGGTGCTCAGCGACTGGGTGTGGGACCCCTGGACCATGCGGGCCCTGGCGGCCGTCGCCTGTGTCCTGCTGTGGTGGCGGGGCGACCGGGGGCGGGCGCTGCGGGTGGCACTGGCGACGCTGGCGGCCACGGCGGTGCAGCAGGGACTCAAGGCGCTGGTGGGGCGGGAGCGTCCGGTGTGGTCGGATCCCGTGGACTCGGCGCAGTACGCGGCCTACCCGTCGGGCCATGCCATGACGGCGACGGTGGTGTGCGGACTGCTGCTGTGGCTGCTCCCCCGTCCGGCCCCGGCGTGGGCGCCGGCCGCGTGGGCGGTGGCGGTGGTCTCGGTGCTCGGGGTCGGCTTCACCCGGGTGTACCTCGGGGTGCACTGGGCGTCGGACGTGATGGCGGGCTGGCTGCTCGGGGTGGCCGTGGTGGCTCTCGCGACGTCCGTGCCCGTCCGCCGACGCGGCTGCGACCCGGTGGAGCGGTGAGGGTGCGGCGTGCCTGCCCTGGATGATCCCCCGTGTCACCCAGAGCAGGCGACCCCGCGCGCTGAGTATATTGGCCGGTAGCCAGTCAACGCAGGAGTAAGCATGTCCCCGCGCAGCGCATCGGTCAATGAAGAATTGCGCAGACGTTCCCGGGAGCGGCTGCTGCAGGCCACGGTCGAACTCGTGGCCGAGCGTGGCTACGAGGCCACGACGCTCGGCGACATCGCCGACCGGGCGGGCACGGCACGCGGCCTGGTCTCGTACTACTTCCCGGGCAAACGGCAGTTGCTGCAGTCGGCGGTGCACCGGCTGATGCACCTCACCCTGCACGCCGCGCTGGAGCGGGAGCCCCGCAGTGAGGACGGGCGCGAGCGGCTCGCGCGCGCCATCGACGCCGTCCTCGGGCTCGCCCGGGACGAACCGCTGCTGATGCGCACGCACATGGCGGGCATCCTCACGGCCGAGGGCTTCGTGCAGTGCCCCGAGCAGCAGCGGCTCGCGGAACTGATGCGCGACACCGTCGTCCGGTACGGCTCGGCGGACCCGGACGCGGACTATCCGCTGCTGCGGGCCCTGCTGATGGGTGCGGTCGTGGCGGTCCTGCTGCCCGGCGCCCCGATGCCGTCGGCCACGCTGCGGGCCGAGCTGTTCCAGCGCTACGGGCTGGACTGGGAGCTCGGCGTTCCGCCGGACGGCGGGCCGCCCGGCGGAACGTTTCCCTCACAGCTGTCGCACCCTTGACGTCAGTGGTACTCGGGCTGGGTCTGCACGTTGAGCCGGTCCATCCGCACCCACTTGGCGCTCTCGGTGCGCCAGTCGTCGAGCCGCAGCACGTCGAGGCCCTTGGCGATGTCGTTCGAGTAGATGTGCCCGTTGTAGTAGTACGCCGACCAGGACCCGCCGAGTCCGAGCCGGTCCGTCGTCAGCGGTCCGCGTTCGAAGTAGGCGATCTCCCTGGGCCGGGTGGAGTCGGTGAAGTCCCACACCGAGACGCCGCCCTGGTACCAGGCCTGCACCATGATGTCGCGGCCGCCGCCGACCGGGACCAGCGAGCCGTTGTGGGCCACGCAGTTCTCCGTGTCGGCCTGGTGGCGCGGGATCTTGAAGTAGCTGCGGAAGGCGAGCTTGCGCTGGTCGCCGCGGCCGGTGATGTCGTAGATCCCGTCGGCGCCCCGGTCGGGACCGGTGGCCTCGTTGCAGGTGGCGCCGCCACCGCCGCCGAGTTCGTCGGTGAACACCACCTTGTTCGCCCGCTCGTTGAAGGTGGCGGAGTGCCAGAACGCGAAGTTCACGTTGTCCTGCACCCGGTCGATGACCCGCGGCTGCTCGGGCCTGCTGATGTCGAAGAGGATGCCGTCACCCATGCAGGCGCCGGCGGCCAGGTTCTTCGACGGCAGCACGGTGATGTCGTGGCAGCCGGTGGTCTTGGAGACGCCGGGGTTGGTGGGCGCGCCCGGGTTGCCGCCGTCGGGGAAGAGGATCGGGAACGCGACGACCGCGGCCTTCGTCGGCGCCTTCTTCGGGACCTTCACGACCGAGATGCCGTCGTGCGGCGGCTTGCAGTCGGGGAATGCCTCGTTCGGGGAGTACGAGGCGACGTACAGGTAGATGTCGCGGTTGCCGGGCACCAGGGTGTGGGTGTGCGAACCGCAGGCGGTCTCGACGGACTTGATGTACTTGGGGTTCTTCTTGTCCTTGATGTCGAAGATCTTGATGCCCTCCCACGAGGACTTCTCCGTGGCGGGCTGCGAGACGCTGTTGCAGGAGTCGTCGCTGCGCGAGGAGTCGGTGGAGAGGAAGAGCAGGTCGCCGTGGACGGAGACGTCGTTCTGGCCTCCGGGGCAGAGCACCTGGCTGACGGTCTTCGGTGCCTTCGGGTTGGCGATGTCGTAGATGGTGAAGCCGTTGTAGCTGCCCGCGTAGGCGTACCGGCCCTGGAAGGCCAGGTCGGAGTTGATCCCCGTGGGGTCGCTGCTGGGGATGTTGGCCAGGGGTTTGATGTTGGCGCTGTGCACGATCTCGTCCTGGCCGGGGATGTCGCCGGGGGCGAGCTCCCTGCCCTCGGCGAGGCCCGCGCCCTGCTGGTTTCCGCCGCCGGGCGTTAAGTCGCCCGGGTCGGGGGTGGCGGCCGCCGGTCCGGCTGCCAGGAGCGTTGCGAGGAGCCCGGCCGCGGCGACGACCACCCCCGTCCTCCTGTTTCGTACCCGCCTGGTGTGTAGCGAGGTCACTGTGCCTCCCATGGGAGCCCGATCGGCTCCGCCCGCGAGGGAGCGGAACCAGGACCCCGGCAGTATCTTCCCTTCATGGACATGGCAAAAGACCTCAGGGGTGGTCACCGCCGGGCCTTACCGGCGCGACCCGTCCGGTTCGCCGCGGTGGCGGCGGCCACCGCCGGCCTCCTGCTGACGCTCGCCGGCTGCCAGGAGGACCCGGGAGCCGACCGGGCCGACGACGGGCGGGCCACGGTCGTCGCGCCGGGCAGACCGGGCGAGAAGGCCCGTCACCTCACCCCCGAAGAGGCCGCGAAGGCGAAACCGGACGACAGCCCGAACGCCGCCGACCACGCCTACGTGTCGCGCATGATCGAACACCACCGGCAGGCTCTGACCATGAGCGCACTGGCCCCGGAGCGGGCCGCGGCGGACGGGGTCAAGCGGCTGGCGGAACGGATCACGGCGGCCCAGAAGCCCGAAATCGGGGCGATGGAGAAGTGGTTGGCCCTCCATCCCGCACCGGCGGCGGGCTCCGGCGGGCACGGGCCGGGCCACGACCACGGCGCGATGCCGGGCATGGCGACGGAGCAGCAGCTCAAGGACCTGACACAGGCGGCCGGGGCCGACTTCGACCGGCTCTTCCTGGGGCTCATGACCGCCCACCACGAGGGCGCCGTGAAGATGGCCGGCGAGGCTCTGGCCGGCGGGAACAACGTGGCGGTGGAGGAGATGGCCACCGAGGTGGTGGCCACGCAGAGCGCCGAGATCCACCGGATGCGTGCGATGGGCTGACGGCACCGGGAGCCGGTGTCATGCTGGGACCACCTGCGGGAGGAGCTCCGCCGTGCTTCGTATCGCCGTCGTCGGATCGGGCCCCAGCGGGGTCTATGCGGCCCAGACGCTGGTGCAGCAGCGCGAGGTGCCCGGGGTGCGGGTGGACGTGCTGGACCGGCTCCCCGCCCCGTACGGGCTCGTCCGGTACGGGGTCGCCCCGGACCACGAGAAGATCAAGTCGCTCCAGGGCAGCCTGCGCACGGTGCTGGAGGACGAGCGGATCCGCTTCCTCGGGAACGTCGAGGTCGGCGGGGAGCGGCTGACCACCGCCCGGCTGCTGGAGCTGTACCACGCGGTGGTGTACTGCGTGGGCGCGGCCCGGGACCGGATGCTGGGCATCCCCGGCGAGGAGCTGACCGGGGTGCACTCCGCCACCGCCTTCGTGTCCTGGTACAGCGGACACCCGGACGCCGCGGCCGAGGCATTCGACCTGCCCGGGGTGGACGCGGCGGTCGTCGTCGGGGCAGGCAACGTGGCGGTGGACGTGACACGGATCCTGGCCCGGGGCACGGCGGAACTGGAGCCGACGGACATGCCGCAGGCGGCGCTCGGTGCGCTCGCGGAGAGCGGGGTGCGCAGGGTGTCGATGGTCGCCCGACGCGGGCCCTCGCAGGGCAGGTTCACCACCAAGGAACTGCGGGAACTGGGCACGCTGCCGGGCGTGGACGCCTGGGCCGACGCGGCCGAACTGGCCCTCGATCCCGTGTACGACGATCCGGCAGCGGCCGCCGCCCTGCCGGCGGTGGCGCGGCGGAACCTGGAGGTGCTGCGCGGCTGGGCCGGGGCCGGCCCGGGCGGGGGGCCGCGCCGGATCGCGCTGCGGTTCTATCTGCGCCCGGTGGAGATCCTGGGCGGGCCGGACGGCCGGGTCACCGGGATGCGCTTCGAGCGCACCGCCCCGGACGGGCGCGGCGGGGTGACCGGGACGGGCGTCCACGAGGACGTCGAGGCGCAGTTGGTGCTGCGCTCGGTGGGGTACAAGGGCGTCCCGCTCGCCGGGCTGCCCTTCGACCCGGCGAAGGGCACCGTCCCGCACGCGGCGGGCCGGGTGCTGCGCGCGGGCCGGGCCTCGGTCGGCGAGTACGTGGCGGGCTGGATCAAGCGCGGCCCGACCGGGGTGATCGGCACGAACCGGCCCTGCGCCAAGGAAACCGTGTCCTCGCTGCTCCAGGACGCGGGGGCGCTGGCCGGGCGCGACCTTCCCGGGGACCCGCTGGACGCCCTGCGGGCGGCGGGGCTGCACCCGGTCCGGTGGCCGGGCTGGCTGGCCATCGAAGCGGCGGAGGCCGATCTGGGGCGCTCACTGGGCCGCCGCTCGGTGAAGATCCCCGACTGGCAGGGCCTGTTGGGCGCGGCGGGCCCGGGCCGGGCGTAGGCCGTCTCCCGCGGAAGTGCTTCCGGGTGGTCCTGCGGCCCCAATGCCCTCGGGTGGGAGTGTCGCCGTCCCGGCCCCGCGCACACGGGCCGATCATGTCGCTGGAACGAAGGCCCGGAGCAGTATGCGGATGGAGTGTCATGGCACCGAACGGATTCCGCCGGTCATGGAGCGGGTGGCGGCCCTGGGTCCTCGGGGTGGCGACGACGGCGCTGCTGGTTTCGGCGCCCTCGTACGCCGCTTCGGCGGCCGGGGCGGTCACAACCGGCCGGAACAGCCAGCCGGACATCGCGAGCCGGGCTGCCGGGACTGCCGCCCGGTGCCCGGACCACTGCGAGGGCCCCGGTGTGCCCCTCGGTGACGTCACGGTGATCAAGGAGGACGGGGCGACCGGCAACCCCCTGGCCGGCGGCGTCCTCCAGCTCTGGGAGGAGACCAACGGCATCCCGGGACTCCAGCCCACCGGCAGCGACCCGGACACCTCCATCGGCGACACCTGCACCACCGCGGCCGACGGCACGTGCACCCGCACCCTGCCGACCGGCGTCTACTACTGGCAGGAGACCCAGGCCCCGCCCGGCTACGACCTGCCCCTCAACCCGGTGTTCGGCCCGCTGGTACTGACGGAGGAGAACATCTCCGAAGGCGTGACGGTGACCGCCGACAACACGGCCACGCCCGTGACCGCCGGTGAGGTCGCATAACCCGCCACCCGCGCCGCGGCTCAGGACGCGAGCCGGGCCGCCTCGGCCGCTGCCGCCGCGAGGACGCTGTCGAGGAGGCCGGGGAACAGCGCCTCCAGCTCCTCCCGGCGCAGGGCGTTGAGCTTGGTGGTGCCGCGGTAGGCCTGGCGCACGACGCCGCTCTCGCGCAGGACGCGGAAGTGGTGCGTGGTCGTGGACTTGGTGACCGGCAGGTCGAAGTACGAGCAGGCGAGGTCCTCGGCCGAGGCGGCCAGGTCCAGGACGATGGACAGCCGGACCGGGTCGGAGAGCGCGTGCAGCACGCCCTCCAGGCGGATCTCGTCGGCCTCGGGGTGGGCGAGGGTGCGGGAGGTGTCCCGTTCCGTCATGTCCCTGCTCCACTCACTCGGTTCGCTCCGGTTGCTGCGGCTCCCATCGTACGAGAGGCGTCGAAGGAGGCGGGGCACCGCACGGATGTCGGTGGAACTTGGCGGTACGGCTCCGGCCCGGCGGGCCGGAGCCGTACCCGGATCACCAGGAACGGTGGTACTGCTCGGGCGTACGGATCTCCCCGCCCAGCTCCTTGGCCGCGCGGCGGGCCCAGTACGGGTCGCGCAGCAGTTCCCGGCCCAGCAGGACGGCGTCGGCCTCCCCGTTGGCGAGGATCTTCTCGGCCTGCTCCGGTTCGGTGATCAGGCCGACGGCGGCCACGGGGAGGGCGGTGGCGGCCTTGACGCGGGCCGCGAAGGGGACCTGGTAGCCGGGGCCCACGGGGATCTCCGCGTGCGGTGCGAGGCCACCGGTGGAGACGTCGAGCAGGTCCACCCCGTGCTCCAGCAGCAGATCCGCCAGCCGGACCGTCTCGGCGGCGGTCCAGCCCTCCTCCTCCAGCCAGTCGGTGGCGGAGATCCGGAAGAACAGCGGGAGCTCCTCGGGCCACACCGCCCGCACGGCGTCGACGACTTCGAGGGCGAAACGGGTGCGGTTCTCGAAGGAGCCGCCGTACGCGTCGGTGCGCCTGTTGCTGGACGGGGAGAGGAACTCGCCGATCAGGTAGCCGTGGGCGCCGTGGATCTCGACGACCTCGTAGCCCGCGGCCAGCGAGCGCTCGGCTGCGGCGGCGAACTGGCCGGTGATCTCCCGGATCTCGTCGACCGTCAGCTCGTGCGGCACCGGGTGGCCCTCGGAGTACGGCAGGGGGCTCGGGGCGAGCGGCTGCCAGCCGTGCGCCTCGGGCCCGACCGGGCGCCCGCCCTTCCAGGTCCGGTCGGTGGAGGCCTTGCGGCCGGCGTGCGCGATCTGGATGCCCGGGACGGTGCCCCGGGCCTTGAGGAAGGAGGTGATCCGGCGCAGCGCCTCGACCTGGGTGTCGTTCCAGATGCCGAGGTCGTAGGGGGAGATCCGGCCCTCCGGGGAGACGGCGGTGGCCTCCTGGATGATCAGGCCCGTGCCGCCGGCGGCGCGTGCGGCGTAGTGCGAGAAGTGCCAGTCGTCGGCCACGCCCGCGTTCGGCCCGAACGCCTCGGCGCTGTACTGGCACATCGGGGCCATCCAGACCCGATTGGGGATGGTGACGGAGCGAAGCGTGCAGGGCGCGAACAGGGCGGCGAAGGCGGCGGGTGCAGCACTCATCAGGCTCTCCAGATACGACCGGACATGCCGGGGATCGACCAAGTACGAGGAACACCGTACTACGAATTTCCTCGTACTACGAGACCTCTCGTACAAGTGCGTCGAGCTCCGCGCGCAGCGCCCCGGCCAGGGCCGCCAGATCCGGGACGGCCGCCGCGTCGGCCACCAGTCCGTAGTGGACCGTCCCCTTGTACGTGGAGACCGCGACGGCCAGCGACTGGCCGCGGGCCAGCGGAGCCAGCGGATAGACCTCGTGGACCGGGCTGCCGCCGAGGGTGAAGGTGAGGCCCGGCAGCGGGACGCTGGTGACCAGGATGTCGAAGAGCAGCCGGGCCGCCTGGGCCACGAGCGGGCCGCCGAGGCGGTGGCCCAGCGGGTGGACGTGATCGGCGAGCAGGGCGACGGCCCCGGCCCCCCGGGCGGGTCCGGCGTCCTTGTTGCGGTCCATGGCGGCGCGTACGTGGTCCAGGCGGCGCAGCGGATCGGACTCGGCGAGCGGCAGCCGGAGCAGATAGCCGGAGAGCCGGTTCCCGGCGCCCCCGGAGCCCCCGGGCCCGCGGCGGCGGGAGACCGGGATCAGGGCGCGCGGCCCGGGGCCGTGGGGTTCGGGGTCGCCGCGCTCGGCCAGCCAGCGCCGCAGGCCGCCCGCGACCACGGCGATGAGCACGTCGTTGACGGTGCCGCCGGCCCCCTTGCGGACCAGGTTGACCTCGTCCAGGTCCAGCGCGAGGGCGGCCACCTCACGGGTGCCGGCGCCCGTGAGGTCGGCGGTGAGCGCCGCCGGCACGCCGAGGGGCAGCCCGGCGCGGGCCACGGCGGCGCCGATCTCCAGGGCCTGGCCGACGTCCTGTACGCGGGCCGCCAGGGCACCGGGGAGCCGGCGCAGGACGGAGCCGCCCCGCTGCTCGGGGACCGGGCGGGCCGGCGGGCGCGGGGCCGTCCCCTCGTCGAACAGGGTGGCGGCGAGGGCGAGCGCACCCAGGCCGTCGGCGAGGGCGTGGTGGAACTTGAAGAGCACCGCGAAGGAGTCCGGGTCGGGTCCGGCCAGTACGTGCGCCTCCCACGGAGGCAGCGCCCGGTCCAGCGGCCGGGCCATCAGCGGTCCGGCGGCGGCGTGCGGGACGTCCTCGTCCGTACGGACGAGGAACACGTGCCGCGCCGGGTCGAAGCCGGGGTCCGGCGACCAGGCGGCCGCCCCGACCGGCAGGAGCACGTCGTGGATCCGGCGGCGCAGGCGCGGCACGCCGGCGCAGCGGGCGGCGAGCAGGCCGGCGGCCCGCTCGGCGGCGCCGGGGCCGGTGGCGCGGAAGACGGCCAGGGCGCCCAGGTGCATGGGGTGGTCGGCGGATTCGATCCGCCAGAAGGCGAGGTCGAGCGGGGACAGGTGCTCGGTGACCACATACGTCCTCTCGCGTGCAGCGGCGAAGACCTGAAGTCAATCCATTCCGGACACCCCCATGCAAGTAGCAATCATTTCAGGGGAGTAAATGACCGGTAAATGATCGGCATTAACCCTCCTGTCAGCGGCTCCGCGCCGTCCGCCGGGCCACTGTCAGCGGGCGGGTGCAGACTGGCCGGAAAGATGCTCCGCAAGGAACGCCCGCCAAGGACGACGAGGTCCGGAGGTGCCGGTCATGACCGACGCAGTGCTGCTCGTGGGAACCCGCAAAGGACTCTTCATCGGCCGTCGCCGGGACGACGGGCCGTGGGAGTTCGGCGGACCCCATTTCAATGCCCAGGCCGTCTACGCGGTCGCCGTCGACCGGCGGGGTCCGGTGCCCCGGCTCCTGGTCGGCGGGCACAGCACGCACTGGGGGCCGTCCGTCTTCAGCTCCGACGACCTCGGGGCGACCTGGCGGGAGCCCGCGGCGCCCGCCGTGAAGTTCCCCCAGGACACCGGTGCCTCCCTGGAGCGGGTCTGGCAGCTTCATCCGGCCGGTCCCGAGGCCCCCGACGTGGTGTACGCGGGGACGGAGCCGGCCGCACTGTTCCGCTCGACCGACCGGGGAGAGTCCTTCGAGCTCGTCCGCCCGCTGTGGGAGCACCCGAGCCGCGGGAAATGGGTGCCGGGCGGCGGCGGTGAGGGCCTGCACACGGTGATCACCGACCCGCGCGACCCGGACGCGGTGACCGTGGCCGTCTCCACCGCCGGGGTGTTCCGTACCAGGGACGGCGGGGCGAGCTGGGCACCCTCCAACGACGGGGTCTCGGCGGTGTTCCTGCCGGACCCGAATCCCGAGTTCGGCCAGTGCGTGCACAAGATCGCCCAGGATCCCGGGAACACGGACCGGCTGTACCTGCAGAACCACTGGGGCGTCTACCGCAGCGACAATGCGGGGGGCCGGTGGACCGACATCGGCGGCGGCCTGCCCTCCGACTTCGGCTTCGCGGTCGCGGCCCATCCGCACCGGCCGGACACCGCCTACGTCTTCCCGCTCAACGCCGACTCCGACCGGGTCCCTGCCGAACACCGGTGCCGGGTCTTCCGCACGCAGGACGCCGGCGCCACGTGGGAGCCGCTGGCGCGCGGGCTCCCGGCCGGGAACCACTACGGCACGGTCCTCCGGGACGCGCTGTGCACGGACGACGCCGAGCCGGCCGGCATCTACTTCGGCAACCGCAACGGCGAGGTGTACGCGAGCCACGACGACGGCGACAGCTGGCAACTGCTCGCCGAACACCTGCCCGACGTGCTGTGCGTGCGGGCGGCCACGCTGGACGGGTGAGCGCACCGCCGTGGAGACGGGTCCGGCCCGGGGCCCCTGCGGGAGGGAGCCCCGGGCCCGCCGACGGTCGGCGGCCGACGGCCGACGGCGTGGACGGACTCAGCCGCGACGCTGCGCGGTCACGTGCCAGACCGGCATGGTCGCCTTGCCGAACTCGTCGAGCACCAGGCCCTCGATCCCGTCCGCCTCGGCGCCGGCCTGCGGGTACTCCGCCTTGATCATGGCCGAGACGTCCTCGGCCCCGAGCGAGCTCGCGTACGTGGCGGGCTCGACCGACACCACGTCCCACACGCTCCCGACGACGTCGCGCAGGCTCCGGGCGCTGTGCCGGTGCGGTCCGGGGAACGGCGCCTCCAGCTCCTCGGCGAAGCAGAACATGTGCAGCCGGGCCCCCGGCCGGCACGCATCGTGCAGGACCGCGAGGTAGGGCAGGCGCTCGTCCTCGGCCAGGGCGTGGAAGCACGCGCTGTCGACGACAGTGTCGAAGCGGGCTTCGAGACCCGACAGCCGGGTGGCGTCCCCGACGACGAACTCGACCTCCACGCCCTGGGCCGCCGCACGCCGGCGTGCCTCGTCCACGGCCGTCCCGGACACGTCGACGGCCGTGACGCGGTGCCCCTTCGAGGCCAGGAACGCAGCGTTGTCCCCGAGCCCGCAGCCGACGTCCAGGACGTCCCCGGTGATCAGCCCGGCCCCGTGGACGGCGACCAGGGCCGGCTGGGGCCTGCCGATGTCCCAGGGCTGGACGGGCGGCGCGTCCTCGTCGCCGACGTACATGCGCTCGAAGTCGTACCGGTCGGGAATGTGCTCGGTGGAATAGGTCATGGAACTCTCCGCTGCTCGGTTCGTGGACCGGACGGGCTGCGCGGGGCCGGAGGACGGCAGCCGCACGGACAGGTCGTGGTGGAACACGTCGCGGGGATCCCAGGTGGCCTTGACCACTTGCAGCGCCGCGTAGTTGTCCTTGTAGTAGAGCTGGTGCCAGGGCACGCCGGAGGTGTTCTGCTCCGGGTCGGCGAGGTCGATGTCCGGGTAGTTGATGTAGGACCCGTCCGCACGGTCACCGGAGACCGGCACGCCGCCGGTGTCCGCGTACAGCCCCGCGTAGAGCCCGCGCACCCAGGCGATGTGCGCGTCGTCCTCGGCCGGATCGCTCCAGGCAGCCGAGTAGGCGGCCTTGATCACCGAATCGCGCTGGGCCGAGGCGGTGTCCGCCGGGGCCACGGCGTTGATCGCACCGCCGTAGCCGTTGAGCATCATCAGCGATTCGCGTCCGAAGTAGTCCTCCCCGGTGAAGGACCGGTAGAGGGAGGCGATCTGCTCGTCGGTGTGCACATCGCGCAGGTACGCGGCCTTGGACTTGGACCGCGCCCCCAGCACGGGGCCGGAGTCGCCCTGGCCCATGTACCGGACCCCGGTCAGCCACGGCAGGCGGGTTCGGAACACGAACGGCGCGCACCCCACCCCTTCGTCGACGGCCGCGAGGAACGCGTCCAGTGCGGCCTCCGCGTCCGGCGCGGTGGCGTCCATCTGCACGTACATGGTCAGGTCGCCGCCCGAGCGGTGGCGGACCCACAGCGATGCGAAGAGCCCGGCGAACGATGAGTCGACGCCGCTGTGCTCCACGTGCCAGGCCATGAAGTTGCCGATGAGGCGGGTGAAGGCGGGCAGGTCGAGCTGCTCCCAGGACCAGTTGACCATCGCGATCAGCAGCGCGGCGGGCGGCTTGGGCAGCAACTCGGAGGGGTCCGTCCCCGACGCGCCGGGCGAGCGCATCCAGAACCGCGTCACGATGCCGAAGTTGCCCCCGCCCCCTCCGGTGTGCGCCCACCACAGTGCCCGGTTGGGGTCGTCCGGTTCGCGGGTGGCCACCACCGTGCGGACCGTTCCGCACGCGGCGACGTGGACGACCTCGACCGCGTACAGATGGTCGGCGACGAGGCCGTGCATCCGGGACAGCGGGCCGTACCCGCCACCGGTGATGTGCCCGCCCGCGCCGACCGCGGTGCACACACCGGCGGGCAGGGTCACGCCCCAGTTCCGGTAGAGCGTCTTGTAGACGTGGCCGACGGTCGCGCCCGCCTCGATCGCGACCGCGTCGTACTCCGGGTCGTGGTAGACCTGCGACATCAGCGAGAGGTCGATGACGACCCGGACCTCCGGGTCGGTGACGAACGCCTCGCCGCAGTGGCCGCCGCTGCGCACGGCGACCCGTTTGCCCGCGGCGAGGGCCCGTTCCAGGGCGTCCGCGACCTGCTCGGTGGAGCTGACCAGCTCGATGTGGTCGGGCCGGCCCGCGAACCGGTAGTTGTCGCCCCGCACCAGCTCGTCGTAGCGGTCGTCCTCGGGTCCGACGAGGACGTGACCGGGCACCGGACGACCCGACCCCGCCGGGACGGCGGGGTCGGGGGCGGGGGCCGCGGAGCCCTCGGACACGGTGGCGGTCACCGGTCACCCGCCGGCTCGCCGGCGGCCGACCGCGCGTACACGACCTCGTACGTGTTCGACGACCGTGACGTCAGCAGCGGCCCGGCCTCGGCGCGCATCGACCGTGCGTGCGCCGGGCGCTCCGCCTCCGGCATCGTGTGGAACGCCTCGTACGCCGCGCGGCTGTCCCACTGGGCGTAGTTGACGACGAAGTCGCCGTCGAGACCGCGCAGGATGGAGTGGGACCGGTAGCCGGGCACGCCCTGCATCCAGGCGTCCGGCCTGGCGAACAGCTCCACGAGCCGGGCCTGGTTCGCGGACTCGACGCCCATGATGACGATGACCGTGAAGTCGTCGCGGTCGGGCGAGATCTCGATCCGCTCCACGGCGGGGTGCAGGTGGGTGGCCACCACCTCGGTCTTGAGCAGGTGGACCGAGGTGGTCAGATCGGTGAAGTGGGGCACCGTGTTGTGCTTGAAGTTCTCGCCCTCGTAGCGGTCCTGCAGGTCGGCCACGCTGCGCCACTGGATGTAGTTCGCGGCGCAGGGGCGGTCCAGGCCGCCGTGCAGGGTGGACGAGCGCCACCCCGGGTAGTTCGCGCCTTCGATGATCCCCTGCATCGTGTCGAGCAGGGTCTTCTGCCCCTCGCGGGTGGCGGTGTCGAACAGGTTGAACACCGTGAGCGATCCGTTGTCCGGCGTGATGAATGGCATGTCTTCGGGTTCCTCCGGTTGGCTCGGGTCGGGATCAGGCCCGGACGGCTTCGACGACGCTGTGCAGGCCTGCCCGGACGATCCGGGTCAGCCGGAGCCCGGCCCCGGCGAAGAGTCCGGCGAACTCGGCCTCGGTGCGCTGCCGGCCGCCGCACAGCACCAGCATGTTGAGGTCCATCAGCGTGACCGTCGGCGACGGTTCGCTCCGCTCCGGCATGACGGCCTCGACCAGCAGGACACGGCCGCCCTCGGCGAGGGCGGCACGGCAGTTGGCCAGGATCCGCAGCGCGTTCTCGTCGTCCCAGTCGTGGATGACGTTCGACAGCAGATAGGCGTCACCGCCGGTCGGCACGGAGTCGAAGAAGTCGCCGCCGACCGTTTCGACCCGGCCGTCGACGCCGAGTTCACGGAACGTCTCCTTGGCACCGACGACGACGTCGGGCTGGTCGTAGAGGACGCCGCGGACCTCCGGGTTGGCGGCGAGCACCGCGGCGAGCAGCGCGCCGTGTCCGCCCGCCACGTCCACGAGGGTGCCGATGCCGCTGAAGTCGAACGCGCCGACGACGGGGGCGATCAGCTGGCGCGACGCCTCGGTCATGGCGTCGTCGAAGACGCCGGAGACGTCGGTGCGGTCCCGCATGAAGTCCCAGACGTTCTGTCCGTGCACCTTCTCGAAGGCGGGTTCGCCGGTGCGGACACTGTCCGCGAGGCCGACCCAGGTGTTGCGATCGGCAGCGAGACCGGTCCACCGCGCGAAGTTGCGCATGGAGGCCGGCGAGTCGCTGCGGAGCGCCTCGCCCACCTCGGTCAGGGCGAAGACCGCGCCGTCGTGCTCCTCGAAGAGCCCGATGTCGGCGCAGGCGCGCAGCAGCCGGTGGAGCGTGGGCGCGTGCGCACCGACGGCTTCCGCGATCTCGTCAACCGGGCGGGCGCCCCCGGCCAGGGCGTCGGCGACGCCGAGTTCGGCGGCGGCGCTCACGGCGGCGGCCATCCAGCTCGACGTGACGAGCTGCAGGACGCGGACGGAGGGCGGGGGCTTCGGGTGTGAGGACTGCATGGGGAGCGGACCCTTTCGGTCGCGGGTTCGGTGGGGTGGGCGGGCCGTGCCGGGAGCGGCCGTACGGCGGCGGCGGTACGCCCTGTACGTCTCTGCGCCGGTGAGCCCTGTGGGCCGGTGGGCCGGTCAGCTCGTCCGGACGAGGGCCGCGGCGCGCACGGCGGCGATGACCTGCGCGACGTCCTCGTCGGACAGGTGCGGTCCCATCGGCAGGCTGAGGACCTGCTCCGCGATGGACTCCGCGAGGGGGTGGGTGCCGGCCGGCCAGGTGGCGGCGTCGGCGTACGCCTGCGAGAGGTGCACGGGGACCGGGTAGTGGATCAGGGTGCCGATGCCCGCCTCGGTGAGGCTCTGCTGCATCGCGGTCCGGTCGTCGCAGCGGACGACGAACAGGTGCCAGGCGTGCTCGGCCCAGGGGGCCACCTCCGGCAGGCGCACACCGGGCAGGTCGGCGAGTTCGGCCCGGTACCGGTCGGCGATCTGCGCGCGGCGGGCGTTCCAGCGGTCGAGGTGCCCGAGCTTGACCCGCAGCACGGCCGCCTGCAGTTCGTCGAGCCGGGAGTTGGTGGCGCGGATCTCGTGGTGGTACTTGCGCCGGGAGCCGTAGTTGCGCAACAGCCCTAGCCGGTCGGCCAGTTCACCGTCGGAGGTGACCACGGCCCCGCCGTCGCCGAGCGCTCCGAGGTTCTTGCCGGGGTAGAAGCTGAACGCGGTGGCGGTGGTTCCGGATCCGATCCGGGCACCCCGGTGCCGGGCGCCGTGCGCCTGGGCGGCGTCGTCCACGAGCGCCAGCCCGTGCCGGTCCGCGATCCTCCGCAGGGCGGCGAGGTCCGCGGGCTGGCCGTAGAGGTGGACCGGCATGATCGCCCGGGTGGAGGGGGTGATGGCCGCCTCCACCAGGGCGGGGTCGAGCAGGTGGGTGCCCTCGTCCACCTCGACCGGGACCGGCGTCGCCCCGGCCTCCGACACCGAGAGCCAGGTGGCGATGTAGGTGGCGCTCGGGACGATCACCTCGTCGCCCGCACCGATCCCGAGGGCCCTCAGGGACAGTTCGAGCGCATCGCATCCGCTGCCCACGGCCACGCAGTGCGCGGCCCCGCAGTATGCGGCGAACTCGGCCTCGAACGCCGCCAGTTCGTCGCCCAGCAGGAACCATCCCGAGTCGACCACCCGGTGGTACGCCGCGTCCAGCTCCTCGCGGATCTCGGCGTGCGGGGCCTTGAGGTCCAGGAAGGGGACCTTCATGCGAGCAGCTTCGCGTCGGCCGTGAACTCCCCGTACTCACGGTAGTAGTCGGCCTCGTCGTAGTGCTCGGAGGCCAGTACCAGGGCGATCGCACCCTCCGAGAAGTTGACGAGGGAATTCCACACCATCGGTCCGATGTAGAGCCCCTGGTTCGCGTTGTCCAGGTGGTACACGGAGGTGCCGGTGGCGTCGTCGACGGCGACGTCGAAACTGCCGCGGACGGCGATGACGAACTGCTCCAGCCGGCGGTGCGCGTGGTCGCCGCGCACCGATTTCACCGGCAGGTCGTAGAGGTAGAAGAAGCGCTTGATCTCGAATCCGATGTCCTTGACGCCCTCGACGATGGACAGGCTCCCGCGGTCGTCGACGACCGTCTGGAGGTCCATCAGCGTGCAAGGACGTACCTGGCCGACCGAACCGGTCGCCGATGACCTGGTCATCACCACTCCTGGGCTGTAGCGCTGGACGGGACGGGTGACGCGCCGGGCGCGACGCCGACGAACAGGCCGCGGCCGGACGGGCCTCCGGCGGTGTACGCGACGGTGAGGCCGGCCCGCTCGAATGCCTGCTCGTACTGCTCCCGGGTAAAGAGGGACAGGACGTGGGTGTCGTGGAAGCGGCGCAGTCCCGCGGCCGGTTCGCCCACCGTGTACTCGACATTCATCCGCGTGGTGGCGCCTTCGCGCACGGTGTGCGAGACGCGGGCGATGGTCCGTCCGTCGACCACGACGACGGCGCCGCCGACGTACCCGTCGAGGAACTCCTCCGGGAACCACCACGGCTCGACCACCACCACTCCGCCGGGCGCCGTGTGCTCACGGAACACGCGCAGGGTCCGGTCGAGTTCGGCGGCCGATCCCATGTAGCCGATGGAGCTGAACAGGCAGGTGATCGCGTCGAAGGTGCGACCGAGGCCGAAGGAGCGCATGTCGTCCCGGTGGACCGCGATGCCCGGGAGCCGCCGCACCGCGAGGGCGTGCATCCAGGGCGACAGCTCCACTCCTTCGACGTGGTCGACGATCTTCCGCAGGGCCTCGAGGTGGGTACCGGTGCCGCAGGCCACGTCCAGCAGGCTGGAGATGTCGGACCGGTGTTCCCGCAGGACCCGCACGATGGCCTCGGCCTCGGCGGTGTAGTCCTTGCCGCGGCCGCGGTAGACCGCGTCGTAGATCTCTGCGTGCTCCGCGCCGTAGGCCTGCTCCGCGCTGGAGGTGGTCATCGGCGCACCAGCCCTTCCAGGTCGGCGACGACGTCGTTGGGGGTGGGCAGCGAGCCGATCTCCTGTGCGAGTTCCCGCGCCCGGCGCCGGTAGCCGTCGTCGGAGAGGACCTTGCGGCACGCCTCGAAGGTGCCGTCCGGTGATCCGTCGCCCCGGTGGAGCACCACGCTCGAACCGTGCTGCTCCAGCATGCGCAGCGAGTCCTCGAAGGCGACGAACTGGTTGAGGACGACCTGCGGTGTGCCCGCCGCCATGGCGTTGAGTGCGGTGAGGCCGCCGCTGTGCACGATCGTGTCGCAGGTGCGGACGAGGAACTCCAGGGGTACCCAGCCGCTGCGCACCCGCGGGAAGCGGGCGCGCAGCTTCTCGCTCGCCTCCTCGTTCGCCGCGACCACGATCTCGGCGTCGAGTTCGGAGAGACGGGACACCAGTGCGCAGAGGTGGTCGAACACCTCGGGCATCGCGGTGCGGAAGCTGCCGTAGGTGACGCACACCCGGGGACGCTCGGCCGGCGTGTACATCCATGGTTCGAGCGTCCGCTGGCGGTTGCCCGGCACCCACCGCATCGGGCTGCCGGGGCGGGCGCCCGGCGGGAGCAGGCTCGGCGGGCAGATGTCCAGGAACAGGTCCGGCTCGGGCAGCCGGCCGAGGTCCAACAGGTCGAGTTCCGGGGCGAGTTCTTCGTTGGCGTACGGTTCGGCACCGTCGAAGTGCAGCCAGTCCCATGCCTGGCGGACGTACGGGATGCCGAGGTGGGCGGCCAGCAGACCGGCGGCGTGGGCGTCGGTGCCGCCGACCACGAGGTCCGGGCGCCAGTCCTTGGCGAGCTGCAGCAGCGCGTCGAGGCTCACCGCCGCCTGACGGCCGAACCAGCGCCCCACGTACGGCAGTTCCTGATCGGGGGACCACGGGAACTCGATGGGTCCGCCCGGCCGGTTCAGCTGCTTGATGCTCTCCGTGGTGTGGCCCGCGGCCACGGGCACCGGAGGCAGTCCGACGGACTCGATCGTGGGGGTGAGCTCGTCGAAGGCAGCGACGATGATCTCGTGCCCGGCGTTGCGCACCGCGGTCGCGAGCGGGGCCAGGGCGAACACGCCGGCCGGACTCGTTCCTGCGGCGATGAAGAGGACTTTCATGCGTCTCCTTTGGTCTGGCCGTCTCGAAGGCATGGCTGCGCCGCCCCGCCCGATGTCGTTCGGACGTGGGTGATCACGCCTTGCGGGAGGCGGGCGGGAGCGGAGGAACCGGTGCCCGTGAGGAGGGACGGCTCCCGACTTCACGAGCGGGGATTCGTCGGGCGGTTCGCTCGGCCGGTCCAGGGGGACACCGGTGCGAAGACGGGTGTCGCGCTGGAGGGTTATCGGCGGAGGAGGCGGAACGGGGCCTCTGGGCACACACGTTCCAAGATGAAAGCCATCTTCTTCGCAGCAGGTCGGACTGTCAAGCACCCCGCGGGGAACGGGCTCCCGGACGCTGTCCCCGGTATTCGTTCGAGAGCAGCGAATCCATGGTCCCGCGCAGGTGGTCGATGAAGTCCTCGAACTGCCGCAGCCGCTCAGGGGCGTACGTGGACATCTCCGCGGCCATGCGGACGGCGTAGGCGCCGAAGAACTCCTCCGCGCGCGGCCTGACATGGGCGCTGCTGCGCACGGTCACGATCCTGCGGTCGGCGTGCTCACGGGTGCGGGCTATGTGCCCCGCCTCTTCGAGGCGGTTCAGGAGGGCGGCCGTGGCGCCGGAGGACAGGGAGATGCGTTCGCTCAGCCGGGCCGGGGACAGGGGTGCGCCCTTGTCCTCGGCGTAGAGGATCTCGGCCAGGGCCGCGGCGTCGGTCGAGTGCAGCCCCAGCCAGGCGGCGAAGCGCTGCGTGAACTCCGTGTAGTTCGCACCGAACGCCCGCAGTCCCTCCATGAGCCGGTCGCGCTGGGCCTCGAGGCCGTCGAATTCGGGCTTCTCCACTGTCGTACCCCTTCCGATCCGCGCCGGCGACGCGGGCTTCTCCGCTCGGTTGACAACCCGACCCGTGCAAACTACCTTCACCGTGAAGATACCCTAGAGTGGAGGCATCTTGAACACCTCAGCAGACCCGGAGTCCCCCCCTACGAGCCGGTGGTTAGGCCTCATCGCCGTATCTCTGGGTGTGGCCCTGATCGTCGTGGACATCACGATCGTCAACGTGATCCTGGCTCCGATCATCGAGGACCTCTCGGTCGACTCGGTCGAGGCCCAGTGGATCCAGGAGTCCTACGCGATCGTCTTCGCCGCGCTGCTCCTGCTCACCGGACGCCTCTCCGACCTGCACGGCGCCCGCAAGATCTTTCTCATCGGCCTCGCCGTGTTCGGCGCGACGAGCCTGCTGGCCGCGGTCGCACCCAACGGCGGCCTGCTGATCCTGGCCCGCTTCCTGCAGGGCATCGGCGGAGCCATGATCCTGCCGTCGTCGCTGGCCATGGTGAACGCGTCCTTCACGGGCAAGGCCCGGGGCCAGGCGTTCGCGATCTGGGGATCGACCATCGGCGCCGCCGCGGCCGTCGGCCCGCTGCTGGGCGGCTGGCTCGCGGACTTCTCCTGGCGCTGGGCCTTCGGCATCAACATCCCGCTGGTGGCCCTGATCACCGCCGGCATCCTGATCTACCTGCCCGCATCGCCCCGCACCCGGGGCCGTGTCGACGTCACCGGCAGCATCCTGTCCGTGATCGGGCTCGGCTTCCTGGCCTTCGGGCTGATCGAAGGCCGCAACTACGGCTGGCTGATCACCACCGAACCGCTGGAGATCGGTGGGCTCTCGTGGAGCGGCGGCCCCTCCCCGGTGCTCGTCTCGTTCATCGTGTCGGCCCTGGTCCTGATCGCCTTCTGGCGACGGCAGACGGCGCTCGGCCGCAAGAACGACGAGCCGCTGATGGACGTGCGGCTCTTCTCCATCCCCTCGTTCCGCAACGGCAACGTCGTGACGCTCATCGTCGGCCTCGGCGAGTTCGGCATCATCGCGGTACTGCCCCTCTGGCTGCAGTTCGCCCTGGACTACAGCGCCTTCCAGGCGGGGCTCGCGCTCGTCGCCCTGGCCGTCGGCAGCTTCTGCGCGAGCGGTGCGAGCTTCTCGATGTCGGCCTCCGCCCTGACGCAGGTACGGATCGGTCTGCTCCTCGAAGCCGTCGGCCTGGTGCTGCTGGGCCTGATCGCGGCCACCGACAGCGCCTGGTGGCTGATCGCGATCGCGCTGTTCCTCTACGGCATCGGGGTCGGGTTCGCCACGGCCCAGGTCACCAACATCGTCCTCGTGGACGTGCCCGCCGAGAGTGCGGGGCAGGGGTCGGGCATCCAGAGCGCGGCGCGCGAGCTGGGTTCCGCACTCGGCATCGCCGTCCTCACGACGCTGTTCTTCAGCACGCTCGCCTCGACCCTCCAGGACCGGCTGACCGGCGCCGGACTCGCCGACAAGGACGCCGAGCAGCTCAGCGGAGTCGTCACGGACACCGCCGGATCGGTGATCCCGTCCCTCTCGGCCGACCCGTCGACCGCATCGGCCGCGGACGCGGCACGTGAGGCGATGACCGTCGGACTCGAGCTCTCCAGCTACGTCTGCGCGGGACTGCTCGTACTGGCGCTCCTGGCCACGCTGTTCGTCGCGCCCAGGACCGCGGCCGCCGACGAGAAGCCCGAGCCCTCGCTGCAGGAGCCGAGCCCGCACTGAGTCCCGCGCGCCCCCCGTGGGTGCGCGGCCGACCCGGGGGCCCCCCGCGGCGGCGCCCCCCGGACCACCCCGGCGCCGGGGGTTG
>NZ_JBSGXU010000133.1:20696-22764 GCF_053610205.1 Streptomyces sp. NPDC054932
GTCCTGGCCTTCCCCCTCCACACCCGGGCGGCGGCGTCCTGGTTCGCCGGGAAGTACGCATGAGCCCGGGGGCGGGGGCCCGCCGCCCCGCCCCGGCCCCCCCCCCCCCCGCGGGGGGGCCGGCCCCGACCCGGCGCCGCCCGTCGGCGGCGCCCCAGGAACGACCCGGTCGGCGGGTTTCCTTCCCCCGTAACCCCCGGCCGGGTCACTTCTGCTTGATGGACAGTCAATTCCGTACATCGGAACTCCAGGGAGTCGGGCGCTCGACCGGCCCACCGATCCCGGCCGGCGCCCGTCGCGGCTTCCGCGAGAAACCGCCTACGTCAACCCAAGAGCGGCAAAATTTTCTCTGTACAACTACCCGCCGGAAGCTAGGATCCTGACAGGCCAGCGCCATCGCACGCTGCAGGACACTCGCGTTCACCCTGGAGGGAAAGTGACTACGGTTCTGCTCGCCGAGGACGTTTACATGGTACGGGGGGCGTTTCTTGCACTATTCGCACGGGAAGCCGACATCGATGTCGTAGCCGACTTGGGCGACAGCAGGGAAATCCTGCCGGCGGCCCGGCTCCACCGGCCGGACGTCGCAGTGATCGACATAGACATGCCCGGTCAGGACGACCTGTCGGTGGTCCAGGAGATCCACGACGAATTACCGGGAACCCGGACGCTGTTACTCACCAACAACTGGCGCCCCACCATCGTGCGCCGCGCACTGGACATGAGGGTCGACGGATTCCTCCTCAAGTGTTCCCCTCCGGAGAAACTCGTCAGCACCGTGCGCGACCTCGCCGCCGGACACCGGGTGATCGACGCGGACCTCGCCGTGTCCGCCTGGCACGCACCGATCCCCCCGCTCACCGAGCGCCAGCTCGAAGTGCTGCGACTCGCCGCGGCCGGTGAGGGCGTATCCGACATCGCGGCACGCCTCAACCTGTCCCCCGGCACCATCCGCAACTACCTGACCTCGGTGACGACCAAGCTCAACGCCCGCACGCGCATGGACGCGGTCCGCATCGCCGCGGACGCCGGCTGGCTGTGACGCGCATCCCGTCCCACCCGCCAAAGAAGTACCGGATATTCCCGATGACCGGTAGTGAATTCATCACGCGGGGGACATGAGATTCTCACGACCGCACCGGACGATTCCATAATGCATTGATGATGAAGACACTCCCGCATGGAGGTAATCTGACTTACGTTTGAGGCGGCCGGTTCCCGAGGCCGAAACAAGGGGGAAGTAGACAGTCTTATGGGATGCCCTACCAAATACCGCCACCATGCTCCAGAAAATCCACCCACATGCGTTGAAAAAACCGCGGACAGTACGTTGTGCGACAGCTGCAAGGAGCAGATCGCTTCCTGCCTGAGAGAGTTACCCGCCCTCTACCTTTCCTGCGAGCTCTCGCTCGCAGGAACCCGCACGCCGCGCGAGAAAGTGTCGAGTTCCAACAGCCGCCAGGAGATGCCCTTCAACGCGGAAGCCGCCGACGTGCGTTCCTCCGTCAGATCGGTCCTGGCTTCCTGGGCGTCTCTCATCGCGGAGGAACGCGCGCTCGATGCGCCGCAGCGCGAGGTCGTCCAGATGGCGCGGTTCATTCATGAGAATATCCCGTGGCTTTCCAGCCATTCTGCGGCGGGCGAGGCCGTCGAGGAGTTCGGCACGCTGACCCGGCGCGCCCGGCGGGCGAGCGAACCCCGGGCCGTGCGGGTCGTACCGCTCGGCGACTGCATGCACGCGAGCTGTACCGGCAAGCTCCGGGCCGTGGTCAAGGTCGTCTCCGGCGCCCGCTCGAAGCCGTCGGAAATCCGGTGCAGTGCCAATGACGCCCACTGGTGGGCTTCCGACGAATGGGCGGCGCTCGCAGCGTGCGTCCAGAGCCACACGACGACCCGTCGCTCCTGGTACAGCGTGTCGGACGTCGCAGCGCTCTGGAACATGCCCAACGGCAGCATCTACCGGCTCGCCAGCCAGTACCGGTGGCGTCGCCGCAAGGTCTCGGGCAAGGTCTTCTACCACGCGTCGGACGTCAACGACGCGCAGAAGCCCTGACCCTGCGGCCTGGAC
>NZ_JBSGXU010000134.1:0-22565 GCF_053610205.1 Streptomyces sp. NPDC054932
GTCCTGTGGCGCCCCCCGTTCTTCGGCGCCAAGCCGCAGCTCGTCCTCAAGTCGGGCTTCCCGGCGTACGGGGTCACCGGCGACCCCAACGCCGCCACCGACACCTGCGAACCGCTCGTCCTCGGACCGCAGTTCGGCTCGTACGGGGCCACGGCCGCCGACATCTCCGTCGCCTTCGTCTCCGCCGCGGCCGCCGCGCTGGGCAGCGACGAGATGCCGACCCGCCGGCGCCGCGTCGCCGTCCGCGGTACCCGCGGGATCGGCCCCAAGGACCTCCTGCTCAACTCCCGGGTGGGCGCGGTCGATGTGGACGCGCGCAGCGGACTCGTCTCCCTCGACGGGGAACCGCTGCGCTCCGAAGCCGCCGAATCGGTCTCCCTCAACCGCCTGTACTTCCTGTAAGTCAGCTCAGCCCGTAAGGACCTGCCTGCCATGACCGCCAACAAGCCCGCCAAGCCGGTCGACGCCGGATTCCGGATGCCCGCCGAGTGGACGCCCCACGAGCGCACCTGGATGGCCTGGCCCAGCCCCAACCCGACCTTCACCAACGCGCAGGAGCTCGCCGAGGCCCGCGCGGCCTGGGGCGCAGTAGCCCGAGCGGTCCGCACGTACGAGCCGGTGACCCTCGTGGTCTCGCCCGGCGACGCGGACAGCGCCCGCGCCATCGTGGGCGACGACGTGCAGCTGGTCGAGCAGGAGCTCGACGACGCCTGGATGCGCGACATCGGCCCCACCTTCGTCACCAACGACGCCGGCGAGCTCGCGGCTGTCGACTGGACCTTCAACGGCTGGGGCGCCCAGGAGTGGGCCCGCTGGGACCACGACTCGAAGATCGCCCGGCACGTCTCGGACGTGGCCGGCACCCGTACGTACAGCACCGAGCTCGTCAACGAGGGCGGCGCCATCCACGTCGACGGCGAGGGCACCGTGCTGCTCACCGACACCGTGCAGCTGGGCGAGGGCCGCAACCCCGGCTGGACCCGCCAGCAGGTGGAGGCCGAGATCCACGCCCACCTCGGCACCACCAAGGCGATCTGGCTGCCGTACGGCCTGGCCGGCGACTACGGCACCTACGGCACCCAGGGCCACGTCGACATCGTCGCCGCCTTCGCCCGCCCCGGCGTCGTCATGGTCCACACCCAGCCCGACCCGGCCCACCCGGACCACGAGCGCTGCAAGACCATCGCGGCCATCCTCCGGGCGTCCACCGACGCGCAGGGCCGGCAGCTGGAGGTCGTGGAGATCCCGGCGCCGACCGTGCTGGAGGAGGACGGGGAGTGGGTGGACTACTCCTACATCAACCACTACCTGTGCAACGGCGGCGTCGTGCTGTGCGCCTTCGACGACCCGCGCGACGAGGAGGCCGCCGAGATCTTCCGCGGACTGTTCCCCGAGCGGACCGTGACACTCGTTGACGCACGTACGATTTTCGCCGGGGGTGGCGGTATCCACTGCATCACCCAGCAGCAGCCGAAGGTCTGATCCGCAGACGGCCGGCAGCCGACCGACAGGAGTGGGTCCATGGTGGCGGGTGGAGTACCGGTACGCGCGGCGCGGAAGAACGCGCCCCCGCGCGAGGACGTACTCGTCGCCGCCATGGCCACGATCGCCGAGCGCGGCCTGGAAGGCCTGACCATGGCCGGCCTCGGCCGTGAGGTCGGCATGAGCAGCGGCCACCTCCTCTACTACTTCCGCAGCAAGGACGAGCTCCTGCTGCAGACCCTGGAGTGGAGCGAGGCGGAACTGGGCGGCGAGCGGCGGGCCCTGCTCGCCCGCCGCGGTCCGGTCGCAGAGCGGCTGCAGGCGTACGTGGACCTGTACGTGCCCACGCAGCCCCGCGATCCGCACTGGACGCTGTGGCTGGAGGTGTGGAACCGCTCCCAGAACGCCGGCCCCCAGGAGCGCGACCGGCAGGCGGCGATCGAAGGGGCCTGGCACCGCGACCTGGTGGCCCTGCTCGCCGAGGGCATCTCGCGCGGGGAGTTCCGCCCGGTGGACGCCGAGCGCGTGGCGACCCGCATCCGCGCCCTGCTTGACGGGTTCAGCATCCAGCTGGCGGTGGGTCTGCCGACCGCCTCCCGCGAGGAGATCCTGGAGCACGTGCGCGAGTACCTCACCGAGGCGCTCGCCCCGTACGACACGTAGGCGCCGTCGGCACGGGCCGCGGCGGGCGCCCCAGCGGGTCGGGCCAACACGGCACCGCCGGCCGCCGGGTGCGCCATGACCGCATGGTGAGATGCCTGTCCATCGGCGGCGGGCGTTGTGGCACACTGCCAGCGTGCCTGCTCAGCTCATGATTATCGCCAGCAGCGCGCCGGTCCCCAGTGGCCGCTGAACCGCGGAAGAACTTCGCGGAAGCGGCCACCGTGCCTCGGACCCGCGCGCAGACCTCTCGCTACCCGCGAGAGGTTTTTTCGTTTCCCGGACCATCCCTGCCGGGACCGGACCGCGCGCGATGATGGGGGCAGTGGATCCCGGGCATATCCGGAACCACTCACCGACAGGAGTCAGATCAGCATGACGACGACACCAGAGGCGGCAACTGTGCTGTCAGAAGGCCTGGACGACGGCTTCCACGTCTTCGACACCACCCTGCGCGACGGCGCCCAGCGCGAGGGCATCAACCTCACCGTCGCCGACAAGCTGACGATCGCCCGGCACCTGGACGACTTCGGAGTGGGCTTCATCGAGGGCGGCTGGCCCGGCGCCAACCCCCGTGACACCGAGTTCTTCGCCCGCGCCCGCGCGGAGATCGAGTTCAAGAACGCCCAGCTGGTCGCCTTCGGCGCGACCCGGCGCGCGGGCGGCTCGGCCGCCCAGGACCCGCAGGTGCGGGCCCTGCTGGAATCCGGCGCCCCCGTCATCACGCTCGTCGCCAAGTCGCACGACCGCCACGTCGAGCTCGCCCTGCGCACCACCCTGGAAGAGAACCTGGAGATGGTCCGCGACACCGTCTCCCACCTGGTCGGCCAGGGCCGCCGCGTCTTCGTCGACTGCGAGCACTTCTTCGACGGCTACCGGGCCAACGCCGAGTACGCCAAGTCCGTCGTGCGCACCGCCCACGAGGCCGGCGCCGATGTGGTCATCCTCTGCGACACCAACGGCGGCATGCTGCCCGCACAGGTGACCGCGACCGTCGCCACCGTCCTCGCCGACACCGGCGCCCGCCTGGGCATCCACGCCCAGGACGACACCGGCTGCGCCGTCGCCAACACCCTTGCGGCGGTGGACGCGGGAGCCACCCACGTCCAGTGCACGGCGAACGGCTACGGCGAACGCGTCGGCAACGCCAACCTCTTCCCCGTCGTCGCCGCCCTGGAGATCAAGTACGGGCGCAAGGTGCTTCCCGACGGCGCGCTCGCGGAGATGACCCGCATCTCGCACGCCATCGCCGAGGTCGTCAACCTCACCCCTTCCACGCACCAGCCCTACGTCGGCGTCTCCGCCTTCGCGCACAAGGCGGGCCTGCACGCCTCGGCCATCAAGGTCGACCCGGACCTGTACCAGCACATCGACCCCGAGCGGGTCGGCAACACCATGCGGATGCTGGTCTCCGACATGGCCGGCCGCGCCTCCATCGAGCTCAAGGGCAAGGAGCTCGGCGTCGAGCTGGGCGACGACCGCGCGCTGATCTCCCGGGTCGTGGAGCGGGTCAAGGAGCGGGAGCTCCAGGGCTACACGTACGAGGCGGCCGACGCCTCCTTCGAGCTGCTGCTGCGCGCCGAGGCCGAGGGCCGGGCCCGCAAGTACTTCCGCATCGAGTCCTGGCGGGCGATCGTCGAGGACCGCCCGGACGGCACCCACGCCAACGAGGCCACGGTCAAGCTGTGGGCCAAGGGCGAGCGGATCGTCGCGACCGCGGAGGGCAACGGCCCGGTCAACGCGCTGGACCGGGCGCTGCGGGTGGCGCTGGAGCGCTTCTACCCGCAGCTCGCCAAGTTCGAGCTCGTCGACTACAAGGTCCGTATCCTGGAGGGCACGCACGGTACGGAGTCCACGACCCGCGTGCTGATCGCCACGACGGACGGCGAACGCGAGTGGTCCACGGTCGGCGTGGCCCCGAACGTGATCGCGGCGTCCTGGCAGGCCCTGGAGGACGCGTTCACCTACGGCCTCCTGCACGCGGGCGTCGAACCGGCCGAGTAGTCCGCGCAGTCCGCCACCGGTTCAGCACGAGTCCTCGGCGAGGGCCCGGAACTTCTTCTCGGGCATGGCCCTGCCGCCCGCCCACACCTCGCCGGGCTTCAGCCCGGCGAGGTCCTGCGCGGTGAACCGCACCACGCCCGCGTAGTCGTCGGCCCCCTCGGCGCGGAACCCCACGCTGTAGCGGAAGCCGGGCCGCACCGCACCCGCGCCGTCCCACCGCCGGACCGCCCACGAGGAGGGCGGGGAGAACAGCGGGAACGTGACCGCGCCCACGGTGAGGGACGAGCCGGCGGCCATCCAGCCCTCCGGCTCCGCCGCGGACGCCGTGGCGGGTGCGGCCGGTCCGTCCGGGGTGCCGGATCCGGGCTCCGGAGCGACGGACAGGTCCGCGGCGGCGACCCTGTCCCTGCCGCAGGGGACCATCGTGAGCCGAGGCGTTCCGTCCGCGCCGTGATGCACCGCGATCAGCGGCCGCTCGGCCGCCGAGCAGCCGGCCAGCAGCCCCGCACCCATCACCGTCCACGCCGTCACCAGCCATGCACGCCGCATCGCCCACCCCCTGGGTCCGCAGCGTACGGGGCCGCCCGCGCACCGGGGCAGGGACGGGCTTATGTCCTGCTCACACGGGAAAGTACCGGTTCGGGTAGCGTCTTGGTATGAGGACCAGGCTGATATCCGTACGTTGTGGATCGTTGCTGTCCGGTCTGTTGCTGGCGCTGTCGACGACCGCGCTCGTGGCCGCGCCGCAGGCGACGGCGGCCACCGGCGTCGCCGCCGTGGGGGAGGCCCTCAAGCAGGGGCCGGTCCACGTCGCGCCCGGCGCCGAGGCGCAGCTGTCCAAGGCCGAGGCGGACGCGCTCGCGGAGAAGATCAAGGACGCCGGGAAGCCGGTGTTCGTGGCCGTGCTGCCGGCCACTGCCGAATTCCCCGAGGACAAGGTGCTCGGCGCCGTCCGCGCCGAGACGGGCATCACCGGGCTGTACGCGATCCGGCTCGGCGACGGCTTCGACGCCGGCGCCGACCGGGCGGTCATGCCGGTCAACGCCGTCCGCAATCTCACCGGGGCCGCGAAGACCGGCGCACCGGTGGACGCGAACACGCAGCTGAACAACTTCGTGGACCAGGCCCTGACCCAGGTCAAGGGCGGCGCCCCCGCCTCCTGGGGCACCACCGGCGCCGACGAGGGCGTCCCGGTCGGCGGGCTGATCGCCCTCGGCGCGGTGGCCGTGGTGGGCGGCGGCGGAGCGTACGCGCTGGTCCGCCGCAACCAGAAGAAGAAGGAAGAGACCCGGCGCGAGGCCATCGCCCGGCTGGGTGTGGTCGTCGACGAGGACATCACGGCCTTCGGCGAGGAGCTCGAACGACTCGACTTCCACCCCGGGGAGCCCGGCGCCGACGACGCCATGCGGGGGGACTACGAGCAGGGGCTGGACTCGTACGAGAAGGCCAAACAGATCATGGCCACGGTCCGGTACCCCGAAGAGGTCAAGGGCGCCACGCAGGCCCTGGAGGACGGCCGCTTCGCGCTGGCCACCCTCGACGCGCGCCGACAGGGCAGGCCGCTGCCCGAGCGCCGCTCGCCCTGCTTCTTCGACCCGCGTCACGGGCCGAGCACCGAGGACGCCACCTGGGCTCCGGCCGGCGGGTCGGCCCGTACCGTGCCGGTCTGCACGGCGGACGCGGTACGGCTGCGTGACGGCCTGGACCCGGCGGTCCGCAAGGTCGAGACCGAGCACGGGCTGCGGCCGTACTACGACGCCGGCCCGGCGTACGGTCCCTGGGCCGGCGGCTACTTCGGCGGCGGCATCCTGCCCGGCCTGCTGATGGGCACGATGCTCGGTTCGATGATGTCCAGCCCGGCCTACGCCTCGGACTTCGGCGGGGGCAGCGGCTTCGAGGGCGGGGACGTCTCCGGGGCCGACTTCAACCCGTCCGACTTCGGCGGCGGGGACTTCGGCGGCGGCGGTGGGTTCGGCGGCGGTGGCTTCGACGGCGGGGGCGGCTTCTAGCCGCCCCCGGGCACCGGGAGCGTTCCGGCGGTCAGGCCTGCTTGATGGCCGAGATGTCGAAGGTCAGCTTCACCTTGTCGCTCACCATCACACCGCCGGCCTCCAGGGCGGCGTTCCAGGTCAGGCCCCAGTCGGAGCGCAGGATCTCGGCGGATCCCTCGAAGCCGACGCGCTCGTTGCCGTAGACGTCCGTGGCGGAGCCCGTGAACTCCAGGTCGATGGAGAGCGGCCGCGTGACGTCCTTGATCGTCAGTTCGCCGGTGATGCGGTAGGTGTCGCCGCCGAGCTGACGCGCCTCGGTGGAGCGGAAGGTCATCAGCGGGAAGAGCTCGGCGTCGAAGAAGTCGCCGCTCCGCAGGTGGGCGTCGCGGTCGGCGATACCGGTGCCGACCGAGGCGATCTTGACGTCGATGGCGGCCGTGGAGCGGGCCGGGTCGGCGCCGTCCAGGTGCAGGCTTCCCTCGTGTTCCGCGAAGGCGCCGCGGACGTTGGTGACCATCGCGTGGCGGACGGTGAAGCCGATGCTGCTGTGGGCGGGGTCGATGACGTAGTCGCCGGTGAGTGCGGCGAGAGCCGGGTCCACCTCGAGGGTGGCGACGGCGGCACCGTCCTGGACGTTCACGTTCTGGCTGCGGCGGGTGAAGAGACCCATGACTTGCTCCTCGGTGGTGTCTGCTCGGTCTGAAGAGTCTGTTGAATCTTCAACGACTTCCAACAGGAACGACGCTAGACCCATTCCGTTCAAATTTCAACATCTGGTCGGGGTGTCAGGACATTTTGTGGGGGTCCTACAGCGGCGGAGGGTCTCGTCTGGCGTAGTCCTTACATCTCCCGGGCGTTCTGTGCGGGCCGGACAGCGGAAGACTCCCGAGACTGTGCGGAATGAACGGAGGTTTTTCATCGCGATCTTCGTAAGGTCGGTACATGACCGTTGTGGACCAGACCCCGAGCGAGCCGACGGACGCCCGCGGGCGCGTGGCCGAGCTGCACTCCCTGCGCGAGCAGGCGAGGCGCGGCCCCAGTGACCGCGCGACCGAGACGCAGCACGCCAAGGGCAAGCTGACCGCCCGCGAGCGCATCGCGCTGCTGCTCGACGAAGGTTCCTTCCGGGAGGTCGAGCAGCTGCGCCGCCACCGGGCGACCGGCTTCGGCCTGGAGAACAAGAAGCCCTACACCGACGGTGTCATCACGGGCTGGGGCACGGTCGAGGGCCGCACGGTCTTCGTCTACGCGCACGACTTCCGCATCTTCGGCGGCGCCCTGGGCGAGGCCCACGCCACGAAGATCCACAAGATCATGGACATGGCGATCGCCGCCGGTGCCCCGCTGGTCTCCCTGAACGACGGCGCCGGCGCCCGTATCCAGGAGGGCGTCTCCGCCCTCGCCGGCTACGGCGGCATCTTCCAGCGCAACACCAGGGCCTCGGGCGTCATCCCGCAGATCTCGGTCATGCTGGGCCCCTGCGCCGGTGGCGCCGCGTACTCCCCGGCCCTCACGGACTTCGTCTTCATGGTCCGCGACACCTCGCAGATGTTCATCACCGGCCCGGACGTGGTCCGCGCGGTGACCGGCGAGGAGATCACCCAGAACGGCCTCGGCGGCGCCGACGTGCACGCCGAGACCTCGGGCGTCGCGCACTTCGCGTACGACGACGAGGAGACCTGCATCTCCGAGGTCCGCTACCTCATCTCGATGCTGCCCTCGAACAACCGCGAGAACCCGCCCGTCCACGAGACGAGCGACCCGGCCGACCGGCGCAGCGAGGTCCTGCTGGACCTGGTGCCCGCCGACGGCAACCGCCCGTACGACATGCTCAAGGTCATCGAGGAACTCGTCGACGAGGGCGACGTCCTGGAGATCCACGAGCGCTGGGCCCGCAACATCATCTGCGCCCTGGCCCGGATGAACGGCCAGGTCGTCGGCATCGTTGCCAACCAGCCCGGCCACCTGGCCGGCGTCCTGGACATCGAGGCCTCCGAGAAGGCCGCGCGCTTCGTCCAGATGTGCGACGCCTTCAACATCCCGATCGTCACCCTGCTGGACGTCCCCGGCTTCCTGCCGGGCGTCGACCAGGAGCACGGCGGCATCATCCGCCACGGCGCCAAGCTGCTGTACGCGTACTGCAACGCCACCGTCCCGCGGATCTCGCTGATCCTGCGCAAGGCCTACGGCGGCGCGTACATCGTCATGGACTCCCAGTCCATCGGCGCCGACATCACCTACGCCTGGCCGACCAACGAGATCGCCGTGATGGGCGCCGAGGGCGCGGCCAACGTCATCTTCCGCAAGCAGATCGCGGACGCCGAGGACCCCGAGGCCATGCGCGTCCGCATGGTCAAGGAGTACAAGGCCGAACTGATGCACCCGTACTACGCGGCCGAGCGCGGCCTCGTCGACGACGTCATCGACCCCGCCGAGACCCGCGAGGTGCTCATCAGCGCCCTCGCGATGCTCCGCAACAAGCACGCCGATCTGCCGTCCCGCAAGCACGGCAACCCGCCGCAGTAACCGCGAAGGAGACCTGCCACCACATGACCACCGCCACTGACACCCTGCTGCGCGTCGAGAAGGGCAACGCCGCCCCCGAGGAGCTGGCCGCGATCACCGCGATCCTGCTCGCCCGTGCGGCCGCCTCGCCCGAGGAGACCCCGGTCCGCATGCCCCGCCAGGCCGGCTGGCGCCGCCTGGAGCGCACGCCCGGCTTCCGCGCCCCGCACAGCTGGCAGGGCTAGTTCCCGAGCCCGCAGGGCCCCGTACCCGTCCAGGGTGCGGGGCCTTTCGCGTACCTCCGCGCGTACCTCCGCGCGTACCTCCGCGCGTACCTCCGCGCGTACCTCCGCGCGTACCTCCGCGCGTACCTCCGCGCGTACCTCCGCGCGTACCGGCTGTACGGGCCCGTGGGCCGGTCATGGCGAAGGCCCCCGCGTCGTGTGACACAGGGGCCTGTCGGGTACGGCCGGCGACTATCGCAGGCGCGCCATGAGCGCGTGCTCGACGAGCGTGATGAGCGCGCTCTTGGCGTCCGCGCGGTGGCGGGCGTCGGTGGTGATGATGGGGGCGTCCGGGCCGATCTGCAGGGCCTCGCGGACCTCCTCCGGCGTGTAGGGCTGGTGCCCGTCGAAGCCGTTGAGGGCGATGACGAACGGCAGGCCGCTGTTCTCGAAGTAGTCGACCGCGGGGAAGCAGTCGGCGAGGCGGCGCGTGTCCACGAGCACGACGGCGCCGATGGCGCCGCGGACGAGGTCGTCCCACATGAACCAGAAGCGGTCCTGGCCCGGCGTACCGAAGAGGTACAGGATCAGGTCCTGGTCCAGCGTGATGCGGCCGAAGTCCATGGCGACCGTGGTGGTCGTCTTGTCACCGGTGTGGGTGAGGTCGTCGATCCCGGCCGAGGCGCTGGTCATCACGGCTTCGGTGCGCAGCGGGTTGATCTCGGAGACCGCGCCGACGAACGTGGTCTTGCCCACGCCGAAGCCGCCCGCCACCACGATCTTCGCGGAGGTGGTGGAGCGGGGAGCCGCTCCGCCGTTAGAGCTTGCGAAGTCCACTGAGCACCCTTTCGAGCAGTGTCACGTCTGGCTGGCCACCGGCAGACTCGTCGCCGCCGGGCTGGTGAATGGCGACAAGGCCCGCCTCCGCCAGGTCGGCGACGAGGATGCGGGCGACACCAAGAGGAATGGAGAGAAGTGCCGAGATCTCCGCTACGGATTTGATCTCCTGGCACAGGCGGCAGATGCGCTGGTGCTCGGGCAACTGCCCTTGCAGACGAGCGGGATCCGCCGTGGTACTGACCAGCGCCTCGATGGCGAGCTGGTAGCGCGGCCGGGTACGGCCGCCGGTCATCGCGTACGGACGCACCAGCGGGTTGTGAGCCTTCGGCGCCGGCTGCCGCGGGGCACGCGGCGGCGGCTGCTGGGGAGGCATCTGGGGCTGTCCGTACTGCTGCTGGTGGTAGGGATTCTGCTCCGGCACGGGCCGGCTGGGCGCGGAGGGGAAGTTGAAGCGGTTCTGGTCGTGCCCACCCTGCGGCTGCTGCGAGCCGCCATAAGGATGTCCTCCGGGTGTTGTCACGTTTCCTCCTCCGACTCCAAGTACGCAGTACTCCCTGTGGAACCGCGCCACCGCACCCTATGGTGCGATGGCGCGAAACGCACTGCCTGTTTGCTAGTTGAGAAGACTTCCCTGCAGTTCGGCACGCAGATCCGGAGTGAGGACACTGCCCGCGCGATCCACCAGCAGGGCCATCTCGTAGCCCACGAGGCCGATGTCGCACTCGGGGTGCGCCAGTACGGCCAGGGAGGATCCGTCCGAGACGGACATGAGGAAAAGGAATCCCCGGTCCATCTCGACCACGGTCTGGTTGACGGCGCCACCCTCGAAGATGCGGGAGGCACCGGCGGTCAGCGAGGTCAGTCCGGAGGCCACGGCCGCCAGCTGATCGGCGCGGTCGCGCGGAAATCCGTCGGACATCGCCAGAAGAAGGCCGTCGGCGGAGACCACCACCGTGTGGGACACCCCAGGGGTGTTGTCCACGAAGTTGGTGATCAACCAGTTCAGGTTCTGTGCCGCCTGGCTCATCGGGCTCACACTAACGCTCCTGGTCATAGCTGTTACTTGACTGCTCAGAACCCGCGCTGCGTCCCTGCTGGACACCGCGCCGCAGGTTGCTCAACCTGCCGCGGACATCCTCCGGAGCGCGGGAGACCTGGGGGCCGCCCTGCGGGGTCGTCTCCGCTGCACCCTCGACCAGGTTGGCCTTGGGCACTCGCCGAGGGAGACCGGACGGGGTGACCCCGCCCGCCTTCGGCTCACGGAGCTTTCCGGCCTGCTGCCAGCGTTCGTCGTTGCGCGAACGCCAGGCGGCGGTGCCTTCAGTTTCCTCCGGGGCCCGCTCCGTCCCGGCGGGCTGCTGCTGACGCGGCGACCGCTGTTCGAAGAGGGATCCGGTGGACTCCGCTTCCTGCTTCCCGGACGGCCACTGCTGCTGGCTGCCGCGTCGCGGCAGGCCCGCTCCGGTCACCGCGTGACCGGTGTCGGCAGCGGCACCCGGACGGTCGAAGCCTACGCGTTCCGCGGCCGGTTCGGGGACGGCCTGGGATTCCGATTCGGTCCCGTAATCCTGCTGGTAGGCAGCCGGATACGTGTTCTGCTCGGGCCACTCGGACTGCTCCGACCTGGCTGCGAAGCCATTGTCGTAGCCCTGAGCGGCCGGCTGCTGGTCCGGGTATCCGTCTTCCGTATAACCGTAGTCCTGCTGCGGGTACGCGTCGTACCCCTGCGCCTGCTGGGCCTCGTACGAGGAGTCGTAGGCCTGCTCGGTCTGCTGCTCGTAGCCCTGGTACTCCTGGTACCCGTGCTCCGGCTGAGGTTCCGGATAGCCCTGCGCGGGGTACTGCTGCTGTTCCTGCGGGTAACCCACCTGGGCCGCCAGCGCGGCCCGGCGCTCCTGCTGTCCCAGGGACCGGCCGACCGGGTCGGCCGGGAGGCCGTCGGCGCCCTGCTGCTCGTACCGCGAGTCGTCGAAGCCGAGCTCGGCGGCGGTGCGCAGCGGAGCGGCCAGCTGGGCCTGCTGCTCCGGGATGATCTGGGAGACCGTGAAGTCGTCGTCCGGAATGCCCTCGCCACCGCCACCGTGGGTGATGGCGTCGGGGAGCATGACCAGCGACGTGGTGCCGGCCGCCTCGCCCGAGGGGCGCAGCTGGACGCGGATGCTGTGGCGGTCCGCCAGCCGGCCGACCACGAACAGACCCATGCGCTGCGAGATCGCGGCGTCCACGGTCGGCGGGTTGGCCAGCTTGTGGTTGATGTCCGCGAAGTCCTCGGCGGTGAGGCCGATGCCCTTGTCGTGGATCTCGACCATCACGCGGCCGTCGGGCAGACGCGTGGCGTTGACACGGACCTTGGTCTGCGGGGAGGAGAACGTGGTGGCGTTCTCCAGCAGCTCGGCGAGCAGGTGCACGAGGTCGGTCACGGCCTGGCCGTGGATCTCGGCCTCCGAGACGCCGGAGAGCTCGATGCGCTCGTACTGCTCCACCTCGGAGGAGGCGGCGCGCAGCACGTCGACGAGCGGGACCGGCTGGTCCCAGCGGCGGCCCGGCTCCTCGCCCGCGAGGATGAGGAGGTTCTCGCCGTTGCGGCGCATGCGGGTGGCCAGGTGGTCCAGGCGGAAGAGGTTCTCCAGCTGGTCCGGGTCGGCCTCGTTGTTCTCCAGGTCGGTGATGAGGGTCAGCTGGCCCTCGATCAGCGACTGGTTGCGCATGGAGAGGTTCGTGAAGATCGCGTTGACGTTCCCTCGCAGGAGCGCCTGCTCGGCGGCGAGACGTACCGCTTCCCGGTGGACCTGGTCGAAGGCGCGGGCGACCTCGCCGATCTCGTCCTGGGAGTCGATGGGGATCGGCTGGACACGGGTGTCCACCTTGCCGGGGTCGGTGCGCGAGAGCTGGTCGACGAGCATCGGCAGGCGCTGCTCGGCGATGTCGAAGGCGGCGGTGCGCAGGCGGGCCATCGCGCGGCCCATCTGGCGGGCCATCATGCCCGCCAGGATGAAGGCGGCGAGCAGGGCCACGACCACGATGGCGCCGTTGACGATCGCGTCGGTACGGGCGTCGTCGGAGACCGCGACGGCGTCCTTGACGGCCTTGTCGAGGAGTTCCTTCTCGACCTCGTCGTAACCGTCGAACTTCGCGGTGGCGGCGGCCTGCCAGAAGGCGGGGTTGGTGCCGTTCTCGGCCAGCTTCTTCTTCGGGTCGCCGCTGGCGATCGCCTCGGTCATACCGAGGAGCGGGGACTGGTTGACCGTGGGCGGAGGCACGAAGCGGACACCGGCCTGCTCGGCCTGGTGCTTGGCGTCGGCGATCTTCGCCGCGCCCTCCTCGGACTTCTTGGCCATGACCGCCTTGAGGCGGTTCACGTCCTCCTCGGTACCCGCCGCGACGTACTCGCCGATGGCGATTTCCTCGAGGTAGGCATAGGAGGAGAAGGCGACGAGCTGGGCCTTGCGGGTGTTCTCGTCCGCGCTCGGGCGCACCAGCAGGTGCGTGCCGACGGAGCGCTGCAGCGAGTTCGCGGCCTTGGCGAGCTGGATCGCGTAGACCATGCGGCCGTACGAGGTCACGTTGCCGGTGCCGAGACCGAGCTCGTTGGCGAACTGCATGAGGTAGTGCTGGACCAGCACATAGCCCTCTTCGGTCGGGATGGGGCCGGCCGAGCTGGGCAGGTTCTTCTTGGGGCTCTCCAGCGCGGCCTGGTAGGCCTTGTCGCGGACAGCGCTCAGCTTGGGCTCCTCCGCGCGGAAGAGGTCCAGTCGCCGCTCCAGGCCGAGGTTCTTCGGCATGTCCTGGACGGCCTTGTCGAACTTCTCCTTGGCCGCTGAGGTGTCCTCGTAGGCCTTGGCGACCTTGGGGTCCTTCGTCTGGCCGTTCAGGAGGGGCTCGGCGGTGAGGTCACGCTCGTTGAGCAGTGCCTGGCTGTAACCCGAGGCCGCCTGGACGACCGTGGCTATCTTCTCGGCGTCCTTGGCCTCGTTCCAGGTGTCGATGGAGCCCTTCACCTGGAAGCCGCCCATGACCAGGCCCACGAGGGCCGGCACGAGCAGGATGGCGTTCAGACGGGTCGGCACACGCCAGTTGCGGGGCGAGAACCTGCTGCTGCTCCCGCTGCTCGCGGGTGGGTCCACGGGCACGTCGACGGGCGACGTGGCCGCTCGCGGCGGCGGGGTGAAGTTGCCGCGCGCGGGTTCATCCGCGGGGCTTGCGATGCTTCGCCTCACTCGACCAACAACCTCTCGGCGGTGCTACTAGCTAGTTCGTTGAATTCCAGCACGGTTAACGGCCGTGTTCCAAACAGTTGGAACCGGCCATTCCAAGAACCTTATGCCCCGCATAAATCGGACATAAAGAGCGTCCTGCGGCAAAAGCAGGGGCTGTTGTGCGCGCAGGGGCACCAGTCGAACGCACCCCGTTGCCAAATGGCTGCAATTCTCTGTCGAAACGTTATGAACGACAGGGGCGGGCCGTGTCGTAAGACACAGCCCGCCCCTCCCGCGCGACAACTGAAACCGTGTTACTTGAGACGCGCCATGAGCGCGTGCTCGACGAGCGTGATGAGCGCGCTCTTGGCGTCCGCGCGGTGGCGGGCGTCGGTGGTGATGATCGGAGCGCCGGGACCGATCTGCAGGGCCTCGCGGACCTCCTCCGGCGTGTAGGGCTGGTGGCCCTCGAAGCCGTTGAGGGCCACGACGAACGGCAGGCCGCTGTTCTCGAAGTAGTCGACCGCGGGGAAGCAGTCGGCGAGGCGGCGCGTGTCCACGAGCACGATCGCACCGATCGCGCCGCGGACGAGGTCGTCCCACATGAACCAGAAGCGGTCCTGGCCCGGCGTACCGAAGAGGTACAGGATCAGGTCCTGGTCCAGCGTGATGCGGCCGAAGTCCATGGCGACCGTGGTGGTCGTCTTGTCACCGGTGTGGGTGAGGTCGTCGATCCCGGCCGAGGCGCTGGTCATCACGGCTTCGGTGCGCAGCGGGTTGATCTCGGACACGGCTCCGACGAACGTGGTCTTGCCCACGCCGAAGCCGCCCGCCACCACGATCTTCGCGGAGGTGGTGGAGCGGGGAGCCGCTCCGCTAGATGTTCCGAAGGCCACTGAGCACCCTTTCGAGCAGCGTTACATCCGGCGTGCCGCCGGCCTCTCCATTGCCCGGCTGGTGGATGGCCACCATTCCGGCCTCCGCCAGGTCGGCGACGAGGATCCGGGCGACACCGAGCGGCATCGACAGCAGTGCGGAGACCTCGGCGACCGACTTGACCTCGCGGCACAGGGTGCAGATGCGCTGGTGCTCCGGGAGCAGGCCGGACAGGTGCATCGGATCGGCGGTGGTGCTGACCAGCGCCTCGATGGCGAGCTGGTAGCGGGGCCGGGTACGGCCGCCGGTCATCGCGTACGGACGCACCAGCGGCTGATCGCCTTCCGAGTACGAATCTCCGTACGCATCGGGGTAGGCGGGGGGCGGGGTCATTGATCCTCCGGGCTGGACAGCAGTGGTCAGCGTGCCGTCTGACGGGGCGGCCGGTGGGGGGAACGGTATGACGGCCTGGCGGGGGTACTGGATTCCGGGGCGGTGCCCCGATCTCCCGGCCGGTAGTACCGTCCGGCCGGGAGAGGGGGGAGGTCAGCCGAGCAGGCTTCCCTGCAGTTCGGCGCGCAGGTCCGGAGTGAGGACACTGCCCGCGCGATCCACCAGGAGGGCCATCTCGTAGCCCACGAGGCCGATGTCGCACTCGGGGTGCGCCAGTACGGCCAGGGAGGATCCGTCCGAGACGGACATGAGGAAGAGGAATCCCCGGTCCATCTCGACCACGGTCTGGTTGACGGCGCCACCCTCGAAGATGCGGGAGGCACCGGCGGTCAGCGAGGTCAGTCCGGAGGCCACGGCCGCCAGCTGATCGGCGCGGTCGCGGGGGAAACCTTCGGACATCGCCAGAAGGAGTCCGTCGGCGGAGACCACCACCGTGTGGGACACCCCAGGGGTGTTGTCCACGAAGTTGGTGATCAACCAGTTCAGGTTCTGTGCCGCCTGGCTCATCGAACTCAACTATCGCTCCTGCTGGTAAGTGGGGTCGATGTGGTAACTGCCGGTCGCCGGTCCGTTGTTGCCGGCCTGACGGCCCTGCTGGATACCGCGTCGGAGGTTGGTCAGACGGCCGCGGACATCGTCCGGCGCCCGGGAGACCTGCGGACCTGCCTGCGCATCGGACTGCTGCTGCGCGGTGCCGGCCACGAGGTTCGCCCGCGGGACCCGGCGGGGCAGCCCCGAGGTCGTGATGCCGCCGGCGGCGGGCTGGCGCACGCGCTCGGCCTGCCGCATCAGCTCGTCGTTCGGCGAGGACTTCCAGCTGACGGTCGGCATGGCGCCGGTCGCCGTGGCGGCGGGCTCGGCCGCCTGCTCCTGCCCGCGCTGCGGCAGCGGGTGCTGCGGAGCCGGGGCCGCCGGAGCGGACTGCTGCGGCTGCTGGCCCTGCTGGGGCACGGCCGGTCCCTGCGCGGGGGGCTGCTGCCCCTCCTCGCGGAACCAGTTCGACTCCAGCGTGTCGAAGATCGGGCTGCGGGCGTCGCCGGAGCTCTGCGCCGGGGGCAGTGCCTCCGGCCGGTGGGCCTGCGGCAGTCGCGGAGCCTCGGGGCGGGCGGGCGGTACGGGTGCGTACGCGTCGCCGGCCTGCGGCTGCATGTGCTGCGGCTGCTGGGGGGCCTGGGGCTGCGGGGCGTAACCGCCGACACCGGGACCGCCGGGACGCTGGGGCTGGTAGCCCGGGCGCTCGAACTGTCCGGTGGTGGACGGGTTCACGGGGCCCCGCACGTCCGGACGCTCGAACTGTCCGGTCGTGCTGTTGCCGCCGTCCGCCTGGGGCATCGGGGCGTTGAAGTCGGGGCGGGCGAACTCGGACGTCGAGCCGGGGCCCGACAGCTCGTCGTGGCCGCGCGCCTGGTCGCTGCCCCAGCTGGTGGTCTGCGGGCCGGGGAGCTCGGCACGGGGAGCGCCACCGCGCGGCGGCAGCTGCGGCCGGGCGCCGCCCGGAGCCGGAGCCGCGGGAGCGGCCGGCTGCTGCTGGTGCTGCTGCGACTGCTGCTGCTGCTGGGGCCGCTCGAAGCCGTTGCCCTGCGGGTAGCCGGACGGACCACCGGCGGCCGGGCGGGCCTGCGGGCCACCACCGAAGCCGGCGCTGGCGACCGGGCCACGGGCCGGCAGCGGCGCACCGGAACCGAAGGCGCCCTGGCCCTGGCCCGCGGTGGTCGGACCCTGCTGCGGACGGCCGCCGGGAGCACCGGGACCGCCCTGCTGGGGCCGGCCGCCCTGCGGGCCCTGAGGGCCCTGCGGACGCTGACCGGGGCCGCCGTCGCGGCCCGGCAGGGCGGCGCGCTGGGCGCCGCCGGAGACCTGACCGCGCTGCGGGCCCGAGCCCACGGACGGACGTGCGCCCGCGCCGGGTACGGCACCCTGCGCACCGGGGACACCCGGAGCGCCATTGGGGCCGCCCTGACCGCCCTGGCCCGCCATCGGACCCGGCTTCTTGCCGCCCTGGGCGACGTCGACCGGCAGCATGACGAGGGCCGTCGTACCGCCCGAGTCGGACGGGCGCAGCTGGATGCGGATGCCGTGTCGCAGGGACAGGCGGCCGACCACGAACAGACCCATGCGGCGGGAGACGGAGACGTCCACGGTCGGCGGCGACGCGAGTCGCTCGTTGATCGCGGCGAGGTCCTCGGGGGAGAGGCCGATACCGGTGTCGTGGATCTCGACGAGCACGCGGCCGTCGGGCAGTGCGTGACCGGTGACCTTGACCTTGGTCTGCGGGGAGGAGAACGAGGTGGCGTTCTCCAGCAGCTCGGCGAGGACGTGCACGAGGTCGTTGACCACGCGGCCGGCGACGTCGGTGCCGGGCACCGAGGCCAGCTCGACGCGCTCGTACTGCTCCACCTCGGAGGCGGCGGCACGGAGCACGTCGACCAGCGGGACGGGGCGGGTCCACCGGCGGCCCGGCTCCTCGCCCGCGAGGACGAGGAGGTTTTCGCCGTTACGGCGCATGCGGGTCGCGAGGTGGTCGAGCTTGAAGAGGGAGGACAGCTGGTCCGGGTCGGCCTCGCGCGACTCCAGTTCGGAGATGAGCGACAGCTGACGCTGGATGAGGCCCTGCGAGCGGCGCGAGAGGTTGGTGAACATCGCGTTGACGTTGCCTCGCAGGAGGGCCTGCTCGGCGGCGAGGCGGACGGCCTCGCGGTGCACGTCGTCGAATGCCGCGGCCACCTGGCCGATCTCGTCGCGGGTGTGCACACCGACCGACTCCACGGACGTGTCCACGTCCTGCGGGTCGGACTCGGACAGCTGCTTGACGAGCTCGGGCAGCCGGTCCTGGGCGACGCGCGTCGCGGTGTCCTGCAGGCGGCGCAGCGAGCGGATCATCGAGCGGGCCATGACGAACGCGCCGACGAGGGAGACACCGAGGACGAGGAGGATCAGGGCACCGTTGATGATGGCGTCCTGCTGGGCCTCGTTCTTCAGCTCACGGGCCTTCTGCTCCATCTCCTCGAGCAGGGTCAGCTCGATGACCTTCATGGCCGTGAGCTTGGTGCCGTCGGCGTCGTACCAGTCGAGCCAGGAGCGGTTCTTCTCGCGGAGGAAGGCGTCCTGGCTGGCCAGCACGCGGCGCGCGTAGTGGTCGGCGCTGGAGATTTCGGAGTTGCTGTCGCCCAGACCCGCGAGGAGTTCCTCGGTACGGCCCTGGTAGACGAGCTCGAACGTCGTCTTCGCCTGCTGCTCGCCCTTCTGGGCGGAGAGGGCGTACAGACGGTCGTTCTCCTTCAGCACACCCTGCTTCTCCGCCGTGTCGGGGAGCGAGGCGGCGATGATCGCGCGCTGGATGGAGGCGTACTCCTTGGCGGAGGAGAACGCGGCCAGGGCACGCGTGCGCTTGATCATCTCCGGGTTGGAGGTGGCCTGCGCCATGTCCTGGGAGAGCGAGAGCAGCGAGACGATCATCGCGTTGTACTCGCTGACGGTCTGCTGGGCGCCGTTGGCGTACGCCTTGGTGCGGATCGTCTCGATGTTCGTGAGCTGGCGGCCGATCTGCAGCACGTTGTTGCGGATCGACTTGAGGGTGTCGTCCTTCTCGCCCGTGCTGTCGACCCTGTCGGTCGCCGCGGCGAAGGCCTTGGCGGCGACGTCGGTGCTCTGACGCGCACTCTCGACGCTGCTGTTGGTCTTGCCGTTGGAGAGCGAGAGGGGACCCGCCGACAGGTCACGCTCCTCCTGGAGCATGGCGGCCAGGTTGGTGGCCTGTCGCGTCATCGTCGTCAGCAGCTGCATGTGCTCCAGCTGTGCGATGTCGTTGAGCGAGTCGTTGATACGGAAGCCACCCAGCGTGGTGGCGGCGACGACCGGCAGGGTCAGCAGCGACACCAGTCGCGTGCTGATGCGCCAGTTCTGCATGGCGAGACGAGAACCGGGCCCACTGGGGGCCTTCGGTATCGCCACGTCCTGCTCCGCCGGTCCGACAGGCGCGACAGGTCCGGCTTTCGCCTTGACCCTGGCCTTGACGGACTTCCCACGGCCCTTCGCCTTCACCGCGGCGGAGGTGTCGGGGCCTGCGCCTTCGACAGCCGGCCCGCGGTTCTGGGCGTGCTGGGGCGAGGAGCCACGGTCGGTCCCGCCGCGCGGCTCCTGCTCCGCCGCAGCGCTGCCATCCCTCTTGAATCGTCCCTGCACTAGCGTCGCAACCTCTGGACCAGGCGTCCCGCCGGGCGACCGGTGGGACGGTGTCGAGTCGTGGGGCACTTGCCGCCCCATGGTGGTCGTCGGTGACCGGCGCGTCTTCCTCTCTTGTCCACCGCGCTCGGCGCTGAGTCGCGCCACCTGCGCGCCGGCTGATACCCGCGGCGGTCCCGCGAATTCCAGCACAGTGCAGGATCTCCAACAAGGTGCGAGCTCCGGCCCGGAGAGTCGGTTACGACTCGTGACGGACGCGCTACGCGGTGTGTGACCGCATTGGGTAGAAACCGGACTTACGCCAACCAAACAACGCGACCGTCAAGGTGTCCCAGTCGAGATGATCAGGAGCGGAATGACGCATTCAGTGGCGCAATGTCCGTTTCGGGGGGTGAAGTTGGCTGTCCGTTGTGTCGGGAATGTCGGGTGACGGGTGAGCAAACTCACATAGCCGTGGCCATTACTTCCTGGTTCGCCGGGGGATTCAGATGTTTAGCCTTGCCCCTTAAAGGGTTGGCGCCAGGGTTGGTGCATGCGACAGCCGACACTCACAGATCGAACCGAGGACCCCGAACTCCGATGAAGACGACGACGATGTTCCGCAACATAGCCAACCCCCGCCGCACGACCCTCGCGCACCTGAAGGACGCCGAGGAACTGCAGGCGGCCCCGGCCACCCCGGAGCACTCCGTCGAGCTGCCGACGCAGACCGCGAACCCGCGCCGCACCGTCCTCATGAACGTGCCGGTCGCCGCCGCCGCGGAGTAGCCACCCCGCAAAGGAACGTGAAGCGCCGCTGCCCTCCGCGTTAGCCTGGAGTCCGCAGACTCCAGCCGGCGGAAATACAGAGGGGCAGACGCAACACGTGCGCATCGCCAGGTTCTCGATCGACGGCAACGTCGCGTTCGGTGCGGTCGAGGGCGACGGCGCCCCCGGCGACGACTCGACGCTCGTGCTCGACATCATCAAGGGCATCCCCTTCGCGGACTTCGAGCTCTCGGGCACGAAGGTCCCGCTGAGCAAGGTCCGGCTGCTGCCGCCCGTGCTCCCGAACAAGGTCGTGGCCATCGGCCGCAACTACGCGGAGCACGCGGCGGAGCTGGGCAACGAGGTCCCGGACGCCCCGATCACCTTCTTCAAGCCCTCCACCTCGGTGGTCGGCCCGGGTGACCCGATCACCTACCCCTCCTTCTCGCAGGACCTCCACCACGAGGCGGAGCTCGCCGTGGTCATCGGCCGCATGTGCCGCGAGGTCCCGAGGGAGCGCGTCAAGGACGTCATCCTCGGCTACACCTGCGCCAACGACGTCACCGCGCGCGACGTCCAGCAGCGGGAGAAGCAGTGGGCCCGGGCCAAGGGCTTCGACAGTTCCTGCCCCCTCGGCCCCTGGATCGAGACCGATCTGGACCCGGGCGACCTGACCATCCAGTGCACGGTCAACGGCGAACAGCGCCAGCTCGGCCGCACCAGTGACATGGTTCGCTCCATCGAGGACCTGATCGTCCACATCACCGAGGCCATGACGCTGCTCCCCGGCGACGTCATCCTCACGGGGACCCCGGCCGGAGTCGGCCCCCTCAACGTCGGCGACGAGGTCGCCGTCACCATCGAAGGCATCGGCACTCTCACCAACAAGGTGATCAAGCGTGGCTAACGCGAACGTCCGCGTACGTTTCTGTCCCTCCCCGACCGGCAACCCCCACGTGGGCCTGGTGCGGACCGCACTCTTCAACTGGGCGTTCGCCCGCCACCACGGCGGCACGTTCGTCTTCCGCATCGAGGACACCGACGCGGCCCGCGACTCCGAGGAGTCCTACGACCAGCTGCTCGCCTCGCTGCGCTGGCTCGGCTTCACCTGGGACGAGGGCCCCGAGGTCGGCGGCCCGCACGCCCCGTACCGCCAGTCCGAGCGCATGGACATCTACAAGGACGTCGCTCAGAAGCTGCTGGACGGCGGCCACGCCTACCACTGCTACTGCACCACCGAAGAGCTCGACGCCCGCCGCGCGGCCGCCCGCGCCGCCGGCAAGCCCTCCGGCTACGACGGCCACTGCCGCGAGCTCACCACCGTGCAGGTCGAGGCGTACCAGGGCGAGCACCGCCCGGCGATCGTCCGCTTCCGGATGCCCGACGAGCCGATCACCTTCACCGACCTCGTCCGCGGCGAGCTGACCTTCACCCCGGAGAACGTGCCGGACTTCGGCATCGTCCGGGCCAACGGCGCCCCGCTCTACACGCTGGTCAACCCGGTCGACGACGCGCTGATGGAGATCACGCACGTCCTGCGCGGCGAGGACCTGCTCTCCTCCACCCCCCGCCAGATCGCGCTCTACAAGGCGCTGATCGAGCTGGGCGTCGCCAAGACCACCCCCGCCTTCGGCCACCTGCCGTACGTGATGGGCGAGGGCAACAAGAAGCTCTCCAAGCGCGACCCCGAGGCCTCGCTCAACCTGTACCGCGAGCGCGGCTTCCTGCCCGAGGGCCTGCTGAACTACCTCTCGCTCCTCGGCTGGTCCTTCTCCAAGGACCAGGACGTCTTCTCGATCGAGGAGATGGTGTCGAAGTTCGACATCGACGGCGTGAACGCCAACCCGGCCCGCTTCGACCTGAAGAAGGCCGAGTCGATCAACGGCGACCACATCCGCCTGCTCGACCCGAAGGTCTTCGCGGACCGGTGTGCCCCGTGGCTGCAGGCCCCGCACGCCAACTGGGAGCCGGAGGACTTCGACGCCGAGGCATGGGAGCGCATCGCGCCGTACGCCCAGACGCGCGTGGGCGTCCTGTCGGAGATCACCGCCAACGTGGACTTCCTGTTCCGCAAGGAGCCGGTGGAGGACCAGGCCTCGTGGGACAAGGCGATGAAGGGCGAGCCGGCCGCGCTGCTCACCACCGCGCGCGCCCACCTGGAGTCGGCCGACTGGTCGGACCCCGAGTCCCTCAAGCAGGCCGTCCTGACCGCCGGTGAGGCCCACGGCCTCAAGCTCGGCAAGGCCCAGGCCCCGGTCCGCGTGGCCGTCACCGGCCGCACGGTCGGCCTGCCGCTCTTCGAGTCCCTGGAGATCCTGGGCAAGGAGCGGTCGCTGGCCCGCATCGACGCCGCACTGGCGAAGCTCGCCGCGTAGCTCCTCCCGTACGTCCCGCAGGGGGCGGTG
>NZ_JBSGXU010000135.1:0-22316 GCF_053610205.1 Streptomyces sp. NPDC054932
GGGTTGGTGACCGCCCCCGAGGTGGCCGCCGCCGTCAGGGCCGCGGCCGTCTGCGCCGGCGTGGCCGTCTTGTGCCCGGCCAGGTAGACCGCAGCCGCGCCCGCCACGTGCGGGGCGGCCATCGACGTGCCCGAGATGGTCTTCGTCCCGGTGTCGCTGTCGTTCCAGGTGGACGTGATGTCCGAGCCCGGCGCGTACAGGTCCACCACGGAGCCGAAGTTCGAGAACGAGGACTGCGCGTCGTCGATCGTGCTCGACGCCACCGTGATCGCCTCCGTGACCCGGGACGGCGAGCCCTGACCGGCGTCGGACGACTCGTTGCCCGCCGCCACGGCGAAGGTGACGCCCGCGGCGACGGCCCGGCGCACCGCCTCGTCGAGGGCCTCGTCGGCGCCGCCGCCCAGGCTCATGTTGGCCACCGAGGGTCCCGAGTGGTTCTGCGTGACCCAGTCGATCCCGGCGACCACCTGTTCGGTGGTGCCGGAGCCGTTGTCGTCCAGCACCCGCACGGCGACCACCTTCGCCTTCTTGGCGACGCCGTGCGCGGTCCCCGCGATGGTCCCGGCCACGTGCGTGCCGTGGCCGTTGCCGTCGTCGGCGCTGTCGTCGTTGTCGATGGCGTCGAAGCCGGACGTCGCGCGGCCGCCGAAGTCCTTGTGGGTGGTGCGGACGCCGGTGTCGATGACGTACGCCGTCACGCCCTCGCCGCCGCTGTCGGGGTAGCTGTACTTCTTGTCACCGGTCTGCGCGGTCTGGTCGATCCGGTCCAGCCCCCATGAAGGCGGGTTGGTCTGTGAGGCGTTGATGGTGAACTTCTTGTTCTGCACGACCTTGCCGACGGCCGGGTCCGCGGCGAGCCGCTTCGCCTCGGTCTCGCTCAGGCCGGAGGCCGAGAAGCCGTTGACCCCGGAGCCGTAGGAGCGCTTCAGCTCGCCCCCGTACTTGCGGGCCAGCTGTTCCTTGTTCGCGGATGCGTCGAGTATGACGACGTAACTTCCGCTGATCGCGCCGGGCGCGCCGAGTCCGTACACCGTGCCTTCGGCGGGTGCCGAGGCCCCCGCGAAGGGGGTGGCGAGCAGGGTGACAGCGGCTGCTGTGGCCACTCCCGTACCGACTGCCGCGTACCGGAAACGGCGCGAGCGCTTGTGAGTTGCCATCTGGAGGGTTCTCCTCGTGTTGACGTGTGGGGCGTCAGACCTTCTGGAGAACCCTGTTCCGATTGACAGGCGCAAATCAAGGACGCCTTGGGGTTGCGGGGTTATTCAACAAGGTTTCTTAAAGGGTTCCCCGCATCACCTTCACCCCGTACACAAGTTCGCACGAACTCCCGCACGATTCCCACACGTTCATGGGCGACCGGCCGTGAATCGCTTCAACTCACGTCGTGCCAGCGACCGTTGGTGCACCTCGTCCGGCCCGTCGGCCAGCCGCAGGGTCCGCGCCGCCGCCCACAGCTCGGCCAGCGGGAAGTCCTGGCTGACCCCGCCCGCGCCGTGCAACTGCACCGCGTCGTCGAGGATCTGCACCACCGCCCGCGGGGTCGCGATCTTGATGGCCTGGATCTCGGTGTGCGCGCCCCGGTTCCCGGCCGTGTCCATCAGCCACGCCGTCTTCAGCACCAGCAGCCGCAGCTGCTCCACCGTGACCCGGGCGTCGGCGATCCAGTTCTGTACGACGCCCTGGGCGGCCAGCGGCTTGCCGAAGGCGGTACGTTCCACCGCGCGCCGGCACATCAGCTCGATGGCCCGCTCCGCCATCCCGATCAGCCGCATGCAGTGGTGGATGCGGCCCGGGCCGAGCCGGGCCTGGGCGATGGCGAAGCCGGTGCCCTCCTCGCCGATCAGGCTCGCCGCCGGGACCCGGGCCCCGTCGAAGACCACCTCGGCGTGGCCGCCGTGGTCGTGGTCCTCGTACCCGTACACCGTCATGGCCCGGCGCACCTCGACGCCGGGGGTGTCGCGCGGCACGAGGATCATCGACTGCTGGCGGCGCGGATCGGCGCCCTCCGGGTCGGTCTTGCCCATCACGATGAAGATCCTGCAGTCCGGGTTCATCGCCCCGGAGATGAACCACTTGCGGCCGGTGACCACGTACTCGTCACCGTCGCGCTCGATGCGCGTCTCGATGTTCGTCGCGTCCGAGGAGGCCACCTCGGGCTCGGTCATCGCGAAGGCGGAGCGGATCTCCCCGGTCAGCAGGGGCTCCAGCCACTGCTTCTTCTGCTCCTCGTTCCCGAACTGGGCCAGCAGCTCCATGTTCCCGGTGTCCGGGGCCGCGCAGTTGGTGGCCATCGGCGCCAGGTGCGGGCTGCGGCCGGTGATCTCGGCGAGCGGCGCGTACTGGAGGTTGGTCAGCCCCGCGCCGTATTCCGCGTCGGGAAGGAAGAGGTTCCACAGGCCCCGGCGGCGCGCTTCGGCCTTCAGTTCACCGAAGACGGCCGGGGTGTCCCAGGGCGAGGCCAGCCGTGCGCGCTGCTCGGCGGCGACGGGCTCCGCCGGGTAGACGTACTCCTCCATGAACGCGAGCAGCCGCTCGCGGAGTTCCTCGGTCCGGGCGTCGAATGCGAAATCCATGGGTGAGTGCCTCAGCCTTCCTGGAGGTCCTGCAGCGTGGTCAGTCCGTGCTCGATGAAGACCGGGACCAGCTCGCCGATCCGGTCGAAGCCCGCCCCGACGGTCTGCCCCAGCGTGTAGCGGTAGTGGATGCCCTCGAGGATCACGGCGAGCTTGAACCAGGCGAAGGCCGTGTACCAGGCGATGGCACCGGTGTCCCGGCCCGAGCGGGCGGCGTACCGCTCGACGAGCTCGGCCGGCGCCGGATGGCCCGGCGCGCCGCTCGTCGTACTGACCGGGGATCCGGTCAGGCCCAGGTCCGAGCTGTACATCACGAGCAGCCCGAGGTCGGTCAGCGGATCCCCGAGCGTGGACATCTCCCAGTCCAGCACCGCCCGGATCGTGTCGTCCGGACCGCCGATCAGCACGTTGTCGAGCCGGAAGTCCCCGTGCACCACCGTCGGGGCGGGGGAGTCGGGCAGTGCCCGGCCGAGCGCGCCGTGCAGCTCGTCGATCCCGGCGAGCTCCCGCCCCCGGGAGGCCGCGAGCTGCTTGCCCCAGCGGCGCAGCTGCCGGTCGAGGAAGCCCTCGGGCCGGCCGAAGTCGCCCAGGCCCACCGCCTCCGGGTCCACCGCGTGCAGGTCGACCAGGGTGTCGACCAGGCCCAGCACCGCCCGCCGGGTGCGCTCCGGGCCGAGCGCCGTGAGCTGCTCGGCCGTCCGGTACGGCACCCCGTCCACGTACTCCATGACGTAGAACGGCGCCCCGAGCACGGTCTCGTCCTCGCACAGGAGCACCGGCTCGGGCACCGGCACGGCCGTGCCGTGCAGCGCCTCGATCACCCGGTGCTCGCGCCGCATGTCGTGCGCGGTGGCCAGGACGTGGCCCAGGGGCGGCCGGCGCACCACCCAGCGGGCGGTCCCGTCCGTGATCTCGTACGTGAGATTCGACCGGCCGCCCTCGATCAGCCGGCCGCGCAGCGCCCCGGCGACGAGTCCCGGCCTGGCCCGGTCGAGATGACCGCGCAGTCGCTCCAGATCCAGGCCGCGCGGGTCGGCCGGGGCTGAGGTCATGGTGCGCACCTCCGTGCGAGTCGACGAGGAGAAGAACGGCGGTGCGTCGGAGCACCGTCGCCGGCTCCCATCATGCCGACCAGTCGGTATGTCGTCCAGAGTGCGGGCGGAGGGAAAACCCTCCGCCCGGCCGGATCGGGCCGCCCCGGGCCGCCTCCGGTGTCCTCAGGCGTGACAGAGGATCGGCGTTCCGCCGTTCATCACCGTCATGTCCGTCAGGACCGCCAGGATGTCCAGCGGTGCGCCCTCCGGCTTCCCGTCCAGTTCCGCGTACGCCCGGTGGACGTTCGCGACCAGCCGCTCGCTCTCCCGCCAGCCGCCGAACTCACCGAGATCGGCCTGCTGCGCCACCTCCAGCGGGGACAGCCCCTTCGCCCGCCCCTCCCGGGCGAGCTCGGCCACGTACCGCAGGTAGCGCTCGGTGGAGTCGTACGCCGAGGGGTCGGTCAGGGGTCCGTGGCCCGGTACGACCGTCTCCGCGTCGAGCGAGCGCAGCAGCTCCAGCGCCCGCAGCGAGCCGGAGAGGGAGCCCATCGCCAGGAACGGCGTCCCTCCGGCGAAGATCAGGTCGCCGGTGAGGACCACCCGCTGCCCGGGCAGCCACACGACCGAGTCCCCGGTGGTGTGCGCCACGCCCGGGTGGATGACCTGCACCTCCGTCGCGCCCACGTGCAGGGTCGCCCGGTCGCTGTAGGTGAGGTCGGGCGGGACGATGTCGATCGCGCCGAAGTCCGTGGCGGGCCAGATCATCTCCAGCTGGTGCCCGGCGGCGAGCTGTTCGGACCGCGCGTTGTCGTGCCCGAGGATCAGTGCCCCGGGTGCGAAGACGCCGTTGCCGTACGTGTGGTCGCCGTGGTGGTGGGTGTTGACCACGGTGCGGGGGAGCGGCGCCCCGGCCGCCACGACCGCGTCGCGCAGGGCCAGTGCCCGCCGCTCGGTGGCGGCGGTGTCCACGAGCAGGGTCCGGCCCGCGTCGGTCACGAATCCGGCGTTGTTGAGGCACCAGCCGCCGTCCGGCTGGACGTAGGCGTACACCCCCGGCGCGGGCTGGACGAGGTACGGCTCTTCGACGGACATCTGCGCTCTCCCCGGGTCGCTTTGACGAACGGTCGGCATCCTGCCAGCCGTTGCCGCGCCGGGGGAGGGCGGGTGCCGCTCCCGGCCGGACCTTCAGGCCCTTCAGGCCCTTTTGGGACCCTTCCTTCGGACCCTGCGGGCCCTCCTTCGGACCCTGCGGTCAGTGGTCGTCGTAGTGCCCGTCGTGCGCCGCGTGCCGGTGCCCGTCGTGCAGGTAGTCCACGTGGTCGCCGTGCCGGACCGTCTCGTGTCCGCAGTCCGCGCCGTGCGCGTGCGCGTGGCCGTCATGGGTGGTGTGCCCGCCGGGCTCGCACTCGTCCCAGTGCCCCGAGTGCTCCCGGTGCAGGTGGCCGTCGTGCGCGTAGTCGATGTGGTCGCCGTGCGGGACCGCCTGGTGTCCGCAGTCCGTGCCGTGCGTGTGCTGGTGCGTGGGGTGTTCGTGGTGCAGGGTCGTCATGGCGCCGAGGTTAGTGCGGAATGTCGTACATCGCCCGTTGTGTCGCAGTGGCGCGGCGAAGCGCGATCATCACACCGGGCGGTTCACCGGACGGCTCAGAAGATCACCGTCACCGCGAACACCGCCAGTGCCACCGTGCACGCCACCGCCGCCAGGGCCGACCGCGGCGCGAGCTCCCGCGGCCGGTCGGCCGCCAGTTCCCGGATCCGCCGGTGCGCCACCCCCAGGAACACCAGCCAGATCAGCGCGATGGCCGCCGCCCCGGCCACCTGCACCGGCGCCCCTGACCCGCGCAGTGCCTGCCGCAGCGCCAGCACCGCCACCACCGAGGAGGCCAGCGTCGTACGCCGCCACGCGAGCCGGGTCCGCTCGGGCTGCAGCCCGGCGTCGCGGTCCCTGCCCGGGATGTTCACTGCCCCGTCGTCCAGCCCAGCAGCACGACCGCCACCATCGCCACCGCGACCAGACCCACGCCCAGGCTCAGCAGCACCGGGAACCGCGACAGCGGCAGGTCCTCGCCCCGCCGCATCGCCCGCTCGCACCGCACCCAGTGGTTCACCGCCCGCAGCGCACAGGCCGCACCCACCACGAGCAGGGCCAGGGCCATCCCGACCCGCACCCCCCATCGCAGGTCCGGCAGGAACTGGTCGACGGCGAAACCGCCGCCCACCAGGGCCAGCGCGGTCCGGATCCAGGCGAGGAAGGTCCGCTCGTTGGCCAGCGAGAAGCGGTAGTCGGGGGTCTCGCCCTCGTCTCTCAGCCGCGAGGGTGCGAACCAGAGGCGCACGTCCTTGACGAAGTCGATCACCCGATAAATCTACTGGTGGGAGTGCGGACGCGCGCGCAGCCGCCGGTACGCCTCCAGCCCGTCCGGCACCCAGGCCCACTCCCCGCCGTCCACCCGCAGGTCCAGTTCCTCCTGCGTGAGGTAGGTGTGCCAGTCGACCTCCGAGACCTGCGGGGCCACCGGCAGGTCGCACCGCACCTCGTGCACGTACGACCACCAGGCCCCGCCCGGCCCCTCGTACAGGAACTTGAACAGCGGCCCGGGCTGCGCCAGCCCCCGCACGCCCAGCTCCTCCTCGGCCTCGCGCAGCGCGGCCTGCGCGTAGCTCTCGCCGGCGCCCACCACCCCGCCCACGAACATGTCGTAGTACGAGGGGAAGACCAGCTTCGAGGCGGTCCGCCGGTGCACGAAGATCCGCCCCTGCGCATCCCTGGCCTGCACGAACACACAGCGGTGGAGCAGCCCGCGGGCGTACACCTCGCCCCGGGGGGCCTGCCCGACGACCCGGTCCTCCCGGTCCACCACGTCCAGTACTTCATCAGCGGCACTCACACAGGTCATCCAACCACCGCTGTTGACTGGTTACCGCTCCGTAGCAAAGGATCTGCCCCACCACCGACGGAGGACGGGTAGCCGCATGACGTACGACGCAGACGTGATCGTGATCGGAGCCGGGCTCGCGGGGCTCGTGGCCACCGCCGAGCTCGTCGACGCGGGCCGCAAGGTGATCCTGCTCGACCAGGAGCCGGAGCAGTCGATCGGCGGCCAGGCGCACTGGTCCTTCGGCGGACTGTTCTTCGTGGACTCGCCCGAACAGCGGCGGATGCGGATCAAGGACAGTCACGACCTCGCCCTCCAGGACTGGCTGGGCACCGCCGGATTCGACCGCGAGGAGGACGCCTGGCCGCGCCGCTGGGCCGAGGCCTACGTCGACTTCGCGGCCGGTGAGAAGCGCTCCTGGCTGCACGCGCAGGGCGTCCGCTTCTTCCCGGTGGTCGGCTGGGCGGAGCGCGGCGGTTACGACGCCAACGGCCACGGGAACTCCGTCCCCCGCTTCCACATCACCTGGGGCACCGGCCCCGGCCTGGTGGAGCCCTTCGAGCGGCGGGTCCGGGCCGGCGTGGCCCGCGGCCTGGTTCGGCTGGGGTTCCGCCACCGGGTCACCGGGCTCTCCGGCACCGCCGGCGCGGTGGACACCGTCACGGGCGAGATCCTGGCGCCCTCCGAGGCCGTACGCGGCAGTGCCAGCGGCCGCGAGGCCACCGGGACCTTCTCCCTGCGGGCGCAGGCGGTGATCGTCACCAGCGGCGGCATCGGCGGCAACCACGACCTCGTCCGCGCGCAGTGGCCCGAACGGCTCGGCACCCCGCCGCAGCGGATGCTCTCCGGGGTCCCTGCGCACGTGGACGGTCTGATGCTCGGCATCGCGGAGCGGGCGGGCGCCAGTCACATCAACAAGGACCGGATGTGGCACTACACCGAGGGCATCCAGAACTGGGACCCGATCTGGGCCCGGCACGGCATCCGCATCCTGCCCGGCCCCTCCCCGCTGTGGCTGGACGCGACGGGCAGGCGGCTGCCCGTGCCGCTCTTCCCCGGCTTCGACACCCTCGGCACCCTCGACCACATCATGAAGACCGGTCACGATCACACCTGGTTCGTGCTCAACCAGCGCATCATCGGCAAGGAGTTCGCCCTCTCCGGCTCCGAGCAGAACCCGGACCTCACCGGCAGGTCGGTGCGCGACGTCTTCACCCGCGCGCGCCAGGCGGTGCCCGGCCCGGTCAGGGCCTTCATGGACAACGGCGCCGACTTCGTCGTCGAGCGGGACCTGTCCGCCCTGGTCCGGGGGATGAACGCGGTCACCAAGGAGGACCTGCTCGACGAGGCCACCGTCCGGGGCGAGATCGTGGCCCGTGACCGGGAGATCGCCAACCCCTTCACCAAGGACCTCCAGGTCACGGCCATCCACGGCGCCCGCAGGTACCTCGGCGACAAGCTGATCCGCACGGCCGCCCCGCACCGGATCCTGGACCCCAAGGCCGGGCCGCTGATCGCGGTGCGGCTCTCGATCCTGACCCGCAAGTCCCTGGGCGGCCTGGAGACCGACCTCTCCTCGCGCGTCCTGACCGCGTCCGGCGAACCCCTGCCGGGCGTCTACGCGGCGGGCGAGGCGGCCGGATTCGGCGGCGGCGGGGTGCACGGCTACCGGGCGCTGGAGGGCACCTTCCTCGGCGGGTGCATCTTCTCGGGCCGGGCGGCGGGCCGCGCCGCCGCCCGGGCCGTCGGCTGACGGGTTCCCGGGAGCCGTCGGGGCCGGTCGGGCGGTGGCCGGTCCGGTGGAGAGGCCGGCCAGGTGAAGGCCGGCCAGGTGAAGGCCGGCCAGGTGAAGGCCGGTCAGGTCCTGACGGGGGCTCTCAGGCGAGGTGTTCGGTGACCCGGAAGCGTTCCGCGATGACGAGGGTGTCGTCGTCGACCGTGAACCCCGGGTCGCCGATCGCCCCGCGCACCGGATCGCTGTGCCAGAACTCCTCGTGTGCCGTACGCCATTCGGCCACCGACGTGAACCCTTCACCCTCGTCGAGCGCGTGCCGCAGCCCGACGTCCCCGAGCCTCAGCACCTCCACGGCGGTCACCTCCACCACCGCCACCCCGCGCTCCTCGGAATCGACCAGCAGGGACCGGGTACCGGGCTCCGGAAGTGGCTCGTTCTCGGCCTCGTACTCCGCGAGCAGGCCGGTGGTGCTGGTCTTGGCGCCGCTCAGCACCGCCGCGACGAGCTGATCGCGCAGCGGGCCGGGGAACCCCAGCAGATACGGGGGAAGATCATCGTAGGCAGTCATGCGGCCACCCTACGAGAACGCACGGACACCTCCAGAACCGGATGATCCGCATCAACTCGCACCGGGGTCACAGCAGTTGAAACCCGCCACGCAGTGGACTGGACCTTGACGCGGAGCTGGGCGTACCGCTTTGCTGTGCGTGATCACCGGCGCGCTCACCGTCGCGATCCCCCGAGTCGCCCCTGAACCCCCCGAACCACCCCCCCGAACCACCCCCCCCGATCCCCCCGCCGACCCGATCCACCCGGCCGACCGCTCGCGCGCGCCTTGGGCGCGTACCGGCCACCGCTGACCCTCGTCCGCCCGCGTCCTGGAGGGAATACCCGCGGATGTCCCCGCCTCCGCCGCCCCTCGGCCGCGCCCGCAAGCGGGACGCACAGCTCTTCGACCCGGCCCTCTGTGACGCCGAACTCGTCGACGTGCGCTCCCAGTTCACCCAGGGCCGGTGGTCCCGGGCCCGTTCCCTCCTCGTCGGCACCGGCGACGACTGGGACCGTCGCGGCCACCGTGTCGTCGTCCTCGCCCAGACCCCGGCGGCCAGCGCCTGGGCCCGCGAATGGCTGCTCGCAGAACCGGAGAGCGCCGACGCCGCCACCCTCCTCGCGTGCGCCGCCGTCTTCACCGCCCTGCGCCACAAAGGCACCCCGGCCGCGGCCGAGGAGGCCTGCCGCCGGGCCGCCGCCCTGCACCCGGCCGACCCCACCCCCTGGCTCGGACTGCTCCTGCTCTCCCGCGCCTTCGGCGGCGAGGAGGAGTTCAGCCGTCACTTCGACCAGGTCCGGGCCCGCCACCGCGAGCACCACCACGCCCATCACCTGATGGTCGCCAAACTGGCCGAGCGCACCCTCGCCTCCGGCCAGGACCCGCTCCACGAGGTCTACGACTTCGCCTCCTGGGCCGCCGAGGAGTCCCCGGCCGACTCCCCGCTCGCCGTCCTGCCCGTCGTCGCGCACGCCGAGCGCTACCGGGTGCTCGCCGCCACGCACGGCCACTCGCCCGAGGCGGCCGCGGCCCACTGGGCCGGCCGCCGCGCCCGCCAGGTCCTGCGTGCCGCCTTCGACTGGTGGCTGGAGTGGGAGCGCGACGACCATCCCCGCAACCGGGTCGACCTCAACTTCCTCGCCCACGCCAAACTCTGCGAGGGCCGCCCCGCCGAGGCCGCCGCCCTCTTCCACCGCATCGGCAGCCATGCCACCCGCGCCCCCTGGTCCTATCCGGACCGGGACCCGCAGAAGGCCTTCCTCGCCGCCCGCGGCGTCGCGCTCGGCACCGCCTGACCGCGCCGCTCCCGGCCGCCACCGCCCCGAAGCCCACTCGAACCCCACGGACGCCACCCCCCGGACGCCACTCCCGAGCACCACGCCCAGCGCACCACGCCCCGAAAGAACCGTGCCCCCCGAAAGGACGCCGCCATGCCGACGGGCAGATCCTCCACGCTCCAAGACCCGGCCGAGATCCGTACGTACAAGGGCCAGGACCGCGCCCTGCGCGCCGACCGCCTCGGCACCGCCGGCCTGCTCCTGTCGGTACTCGCCGCCAGCGCGCCCCTGATGGTCGTCGCCGGCGTCATGCCCACGACCTTCGGGGTCATGGGCATCGTCGGCCAGCCGCTGCTCTTCGTCATCCTCGGCGCCGTCCTCGCGCTCTTCAGCGTCGGCTACGCCGAGATGAGCCGCCACGTCCACAACGCCGGCGCCTTCTACGCGTACATCGCCCGCGGCCTCGGACCCACCGCCGGCGCGGGCGCCTCCCTCGTCGCCCTCGTCGCGTACAGCGCCATGCAGGTCGGCGTCTACGGCATCCTCGGCTTCGAGATGTCCGGCCTCTTCGCCACCTACCTGGACATCGAACTCTCCTGGTGGATACCGGCCCTGCTCGCCGTCGCCGTCACCGGTGCGCTCGGCTGGCTCAAGATCGACCTCAACGCCAAGGTCCTCGGGGTCCTCCTCCTCGTCGAGTGCGTCCTCGTCGTCGTCTTCGACGTCGCCGCCCTCACCGAGCCGGCCGCCGAAGGCATCTCGCTCCACGCCTTCAACCCCGAGACCCTCGGCGGAGCCGGCTTCGGCACCGCGCTCTGCTTCTGCATCGCCGCCTTCGTCGGCTTCGAGCAGTCCCCGGTCTACGCCGAGGAGACCAGCAAGCCGCACATCGTCGTCTCCCGCGTGATGTTCCTCGCCGTCGGCTTCGTCGCCCTCTTCTTCGCCGTCAGCGCCTGGGCCCTCACCGTCGCCACCGGCCCCTCCCAGGTCGTCGGTACCGCCGCCGAGGCCGGCCCCACACTGCTCTTCCAGCTCACCGAGGCCCGCCTCGGCGCCACCTTCACCGACGTCCTGCACGTCCTCTTCGTGACCGGCATGTTCGCGGCCATGCTCAGCTTCCACAACGTGGTCGCCCGCTACGCCTTCGCCATGGGCCGCGAGGGCCTGCTCCCGGCCGCCTTCGGCCGCACCAACGCCGGCACCGGCGCCCCCGCCACCGGCTCCCTGCTGCAGACCGGCATCTCCGCCCTCGTCGTGATCGCCTTCGCGCTCTCCGAGGACAAGGCGCCCGCCGACCCCGCCCTCGCCGTGCAGCCGCCCGACCCCACCACCCCCGTACTGCACCTGTTCACCTGGATGGGCAGCGTCGGCGCCCTCGGTGTGACCCTCCTCATGGCCGCCGCCTCCTTCGCGGTGATCGCCTTCTTCGTCCGCCGCGGCACCGCCGGCGCCCAGGTCTGGCGTCTCGTCGCGGCCGGCACCGCCGGCCTCGCCCTGCTCGCCATCGCCGTCTACACCGTCAAGGACTTCGGCGTCCTGGTCGGCGCCGAGAAGGGCTCCGCCCTCAGCTGGGTGCTGCCCGGCATCATCGGCGCCGCCGTCGTGACCGGCCTGGTCTACGGACTCGTGCTGCGCCGCAGCCGCCCCGAGGTGCACGCCCGTATCGGCCTGGGCAACGAGGCCTTCCGCCTCGACCAGGCGGCGGAGGAAACCCCGGGCGACTGACCTCGGTTTCCAGCTCCTACGAAGCCCCCGACACCCGTTTCCATGGTCGTCGGGGGCTTTGGCGTGCAGGGGGTGCTTTTGGAGGGGAGTGGAGCCTCATGGTCTCCTGGGGCGATCAAAACACCCGGATCGCAGCACAGGGGACACCACCCAGCTCCCCTGCGCTGCGGTACGGGCCTGCCTTGTCCCACCCACGAAGGCGAAGTCCCACATGAGTGACCTGAGTGAGCGCACCTTGACCGAGGCCCCGGCCCCGGCGCCGACCCGCCATGTCGACGCCGGTGACGAGGGCTACAGCAAGGACCTCAAGTCCCGCCACATCAACATGATCGCGATCGGCGGTGCGATAGGCACCGGCCTGTTCCTCGGCGCGGGCGGCCGCCTCGCCGGCGCGGGCCCCTCCCTCGCGATCGCCTACGCGGTGTGCGGAGTCTTCGCCTTCTTCGTCGTGCGGGCACTCGGCGAGCTCGTCCTCTACCGGCCCTCCTCCGGCGCCTTCGTCTCCTACGCGCGCGAGTTCATGGGGGAGAAGGGCGCCTACACGGCCGGCTGGCTGTACTTCCTCAACTGGTCCACGACCACCGTGGCGGACATCACCGCCGCCGCGACCTACGCCCACTTCTGGTCGATGTTCACCGACGTCCCCCAGTGGGTCCTCGCCTTCATCGCCCTCGCCATCGTGCTCACCGCCAACCTCATCTCGGTGAAGTACTTCGGCGAGATGGAGTTCTGGTTCTCCCTCGTCAAGGTCGCCGCCCTCGTCGTCTTCCTGATCGTCGGCATCTGGCTCGTCGCCACCAGCCACGACATCGGCGGCAACACCCCGGGCCTGGCCAACATCACCGACAACGGCGGCATCTTCCCCTCCGGCGTCCTGCCGATGCTCCTGGTGATCCAGGGCGTGGTCTTCGCCTACGCCTCCGTCGAGCTGTGCGGAGTCGCCGCCGGCGAGACCGAGAACCCCGAGAAGATCATGCCGAAGGCGATCAACTCGATCATGTGGCGCGTGGGCCTCTTCTACGTCGGCTCCGTCGTCCTGCTCGCCCTCCTCCTGCCCCACACGGCGTACAGCTCCGACCAGAGCCCCTTCGTCACCGTCTTCGACAAGCTCGGCATCCCCGGCGCCGCCGGCATCATGAACCTCGTCGTCCTGACGGCCGCCCTCTCCAGCCTGAACTCCGGCCTCTACTCCACCGGCCGCATCCTGCGGTCGATGTCCCTGGCCGGCTCCGCCCCCAAGTTCACCGGCGTCATGAACAAGGGCAAGGTCCCCTACGGCGGCGTCCTGTTCACCGCCGCCTTCGGCGTCGCGGGCGTCGGCCTGAACTACTGGATGCCCGGCGAAGCCTTCGAGATCGTCCTCAACCTCGCCTCCATCGGCATCCTCGGCACCTGGGCGATGGTCATGATCTGCTCGCTGTTCTTCTGGCGCCGCGCGCAGAACGGCCTGGTCGAGCGCCCCGCCTACCGCCTGCCCTGGGCCCCGTACACCCAGATCGTGACCCTCGGCTTCCTCGTCACGGTCCTCGTTCTGATGTGGTGCGACGGCGGAGTCGGCCGCACCACGGTCATGTTCCTCCCGGCCATCGCCGCCGCCCTGGTCGGCGGCTGGTTCCTGGTCCGCGGCCGGGTGGCCGAGATCGCCGCCGCCCGCGACTGATCGCGCAACCGCCCCGTCCCGGCCGCGCGCCCTCCCTCAGCGCCGGCCGGGCACGGCGGTCTCGACACCGGCCCCGCACCACGTCTGTTCGTCCCACCAGATGACGCAGACCCCGAAGGCACCCTCGACCGCCTCGATCGCCCAGGGCTCGGCGGGAGCGGCGGCGCAGACCAGGAAGACGCGGTCGACGGGGCGCCGGAGGGCGTAGCGGACTTCCGCCGTGCGGGCCGCCGCCTCGCGCAGGTCCACGTAGGCAGGACGCTCGGCCCGGAGCACTTCGAAGAGGTGGGTGCCGCTGTCGTCGCTACGGATGATGTCGGCCGCCGCCCCCTCCTCGGGCCGGCCGGACTCCCAGAGCCGGCCGAGGAGCCGGTACCGGAGCTGTTCGTGCACGGACTGCCCGCGGTCGTCCGACACGGCCCGGGCCAGGAACTCCTGGAAGCCGGCCGCGGAGGAAGCGGGTACGGGAGCGGGCCCCGAGGCGGATGCGGATGCGGTGGTCGGCATGGTGGGGGACACGTCCTCAGGGGCGCTGATCGTGGACGGGACGGACGCCGCGAGGTCCGCGGGGTCCGGCTGGGCTTCTTCGCCGAGTTCCGGGGGAAGCGCCGCGTGGTGCACGACCCCGAGGGTCTGCGTGCAGCGCGTGAGCGCCACATAGAGATCGCGGTGCCCCACGGGCCGGGCCGCCGCCATGACACCCGGTTCCACGACCACGACGTGGTCGAACTCGATGCCCTTGGCCTCCGCCGGGCGCAGGACCGGGACCGACGCACCCTGCGGCAGCTGGTCCAGCGCCTGCCGGAGGGCCGTGGTGAGCTGCTCGTCGGCCGCGACGACGACCGCGGTGGACCGCCCGTCCTGCGCCACGGTCTTCGCGCCGACCTGCCGTGCGACGGCCGCCGCCAGCAGGTCCTTGCTCTCCACCCGTTCCACGGTCACGGTCCGGCCGTCGCGGCGCGGACGGACGGACCGGGCCACGGGCACGCGAGGCGCTGCCATCCGGGCCAACGGCTCGACGAACTCGGCCACCTCGGGCGGCAGCCGGAAGCCGGCCGTCAGGATCTCGACCGTCCACGGGGCTCCGCCCGTCAGCAGGGCGGCGGGCTCGCGCCACGACCGGTAGGCGTGCGGGCCGGTGGCCTGGGCCAGGTCGCCGAGCACGGTGAACGATCCGGACGGGCAGCGGCGGGCCAGGGCCCGCGCCTGCATGGGCGTCAGGTCCTGGGCCTCGTCGATCACGAGATGGCCGTACGTCCGGCGACCGTCGGCGCCGTTGAGCAGCCACTCCAGCTCGTCCAGGCACACCCGGTCGGCGGTGGTCCAAGCGGCCTTCGCCGCCTCCGCCGTGTACAGGAAGGGCAGCTCCTCATCCGTCAGGAGGGGCGCGGCAGCCTCCAGACGGCCGCGGCTGCCGAGGAGCTTGCCGTACACGTCGACCGCGTCGAGGCGGGGCCAGACGCGCTGGACGAACCCCGAGACCTCCTTGCTGGCCAGGATGTCATGGGGGGTCACACCGGGGACTTCGCGCAGTAGCCGGCCTGCGAGACGCAGCCGGAAGCGTTCCTGACGGGTGTTGAAGGGGACGGATTCGCCCAGCGCCTCCCGCGCGATCGCGAGCAGCGAGTCCACGTCGGCCCAGTAGGTCCGGCCCTTGCAGACGAACCGGAACGACGAGCGCTCGCCGTGGACGTCCTCCTCCAGCAGTGGATCCACCGTGGAACGATCCGTCCGCACGCGGCCCTCCACCGCCCGCCGCAGGACGTCCGCCATCCGGTCGTCACTCTTCAGGAACTCGGCCTCGGGGGAGTCCTCGGCCGGCGTGGCTCCTCCGCCGGTCCGGCCGAGGAGCCGGTCGAGGGTCAGGGTCGTCACCGCCCCGCCCCCCAAGGCGGGCAGTACCTCCCCCGCATAGTCGAGGAAGCCCTGGTGCGGCCCCACCACGAGGACCTGGTCCGCGGTGCAGTGGTCGTTGTCGAGCAGCCACATGACGCGGTACAGACCGACCGCGGTCTTGCCCGTGCCCGGACCTCCCTGGATGACCAGCGCTCCCGGGCGGCGGTGGGACATGAGCAGCAACTGCTCGCGCTGCACCGTTTCCACGATGTCGCGCATGGTCCCGTCACGCGGCAGGTCCAGATCGTCGAGCAGCAGCTTCTGCAAGGAGGGAGCTTCCGCGCCCTCACCGGGGGCGGCGTCCGCCTCGCGGGGCGCAACCGCAGCCCCGCCGGTGCCGACCGCGGTGCGGCGGTCGGTGGTAGAGGGCGCCACCACCTCCGCCGGGCGGCCCCGGGGCACGAGTTCGTCGAAGAAGCCGATCACCTTGCGCGGGGCGCGCCGCTGATAGTGCAGGCGGCGGCGCAGCACCACCTCACCGGGGTCGTCCTGCGTCGCCAGGCGCCAGTCGACGGCCGCCTGCGCGGTGGAGGAGATCACGATGAGGTCCTGGTCCTCGTCCCACACCGACTGGCGTCCGATCAGAAGCGATTCGTCGGCTCGGGTCCGCACGCGCAGGAACGCCAACGGCTGGGCGCCGTCGATCCCCTCGCCGGAACTCCGCGGCGCCGGCATCTCGTTCTGGACGCGGTAGGCCGCGTCCACGGCGGCACCGTCGGCCTCACGCCGCTCCAGGCACGCGTACGCGAGGTCGACCCCCTCCTGCTCCTCGGCCATGACCGCATCCCGCCGGGGACTTGCCATACGCGCTGCTCCTGGTCGTGTTCTCGTGGTGTTCGCAGGACGCACGCACCGCGCCTCGTCGCCGATCGTAGATTTCCGCGGTCCCCGCGCACCCCCTCGATACCGAATCGCGACACGAGCGTGGCGCCGGCCGGGCGGGAGTCAGCCGCCGAGGGTGAACGCCAGGTCCCCGTCGCGGAGTTCCTGCTCCGTCTTGGTGAGGGCGCCGCGGTGCGAGACCTCGACGCGGTACAGCTTCGAGCCCTCGGGGATGCCCTCCACGGTGAACCTGAGCATGCAGGCCCTGCCGACGATCTCGCCCTCGTGCAGGCTCCCGGCCGCGACGACCTTGCCGGCGGCGTCGGTGACCGTGACCTCCGTACCGGCCCCTATGTCCTTGTAACCGCCCTTGCCCTCGCACGCCGTGCCGACCGTGAGGTACCCGCCGCTGTCGGAGAGGATCAGCCCTCCCGTGGTGCTGAAGGTGTCCGGGCCGCCGCCGAAGTCCGCGGCGGTCAGGCCCCAGGCGAGGCCGACGACTCCCGCGCCGGCAACTCCCCCGAGGAGCAGCGCCTTTACCGCGGGCAGGGCGCGGACCCGGTCCGCGAGCCCGGGCCCGGGCACCGCCGGCGGATGCGGCGGCACCTCGGGCATCGCGTCGGGCACGGGCGGAAGGGGCGCAGGCGCGGGAGTGGCTCCGGCAGCGGGAAGAGCGGCCTGCTCTTCGGACTCGGTCATGACGCCAAGTTAGTGCCACCGTCCCGATCACCGCACCCACTTGCTGTGGGACTGGATCGGCGTACGGGCGGCCAGGACCGTGACGTCGTCCTCCGCGTCGGTGACCCGCAGCGCCGCGAGCACCGTGTCGATGACCCCGGTCAGGGGCCCGTCCACGGGAAGCGGAATCCCGGTCAGCCGCCGCAGAGAGGTGTCGATGTCCTCACCCCGGCGTTCGACCAGACCGTCCGTGAACAGCATCAGGACACAACCCGGCTTGAGCTCGAAGGACGCGTCCTCGTACCGGCCGAAGCCGGTGCCCAGCGGCGGACCCACCGGTACCGGCGCCAGGAACGGGCCCTGCCCGCGGCCGATGACCATGGCGGGCAGGTGCCCGGCGCTCGCGTGCACGCAGTGCCCGGCGGCCCGGTCGACCAGGACGAGCAGACAGGTGGCGACCCGGTCCAGACCGCCCGCGAGAACGACCTGGTCCGCCTCGCGCAGGATGTCCGCCGGCGGATTCCCGGACGCGGCCAGCGCGCGGATGAGCGAGCGGTAGTGGCTCATCGCGACCGCCGCCTCGACCCCGTGACCCATGACGTCGCCCATCACCAGCAGGGTCCGGCCGCCGGGCAGGGCCAGACAGTCGAACCAGTCCCCGCCCACCAGGACTCCGGTGCCGGAGGGCAGGTAGCGGGAGGCCACCTCGAGATCGTCGTGCGGGACGGTGGGCTCGGACAGCAGCGCCTGCTGCAGTTCGAGGGCCATCCCCTGCTCCCGCGCGAACCGCTCGGCCTTGGCGAGGCTGGCGGCCGCCCGCTCGGCCAGCGTGCGGGCCACGACGATGTCCTCGCGCCCGAAGCCCGGGGAGTCCCCGGCACGCACCAGGGTGAGCGTGCCGATCGGACGGTCCTGGGCGATCAGCGGGACCACCACACCCGAGTGGATGCCCGCCTCCCGGTACGCCGCGACCCGGTCCGCGCTGGGCGCCGCCCGGCTGAACGCCTCGTCCGAGGAGAAGTTCCCGAGCCACGGCTCGCCGCTCTCCAGACACTGCCTGACCGCCGAGCCGGGCTGGTAGTCCACGTACTCCCCGGCCGCGCCGAGCACTCGCACCCGCGGCGAAAGCTCCCGTACCGAGGCCACCGCCACCCGCCGCAGCCGCAGGGACCCGCCGGCGAGCAGCCCCCCGCCCGGCCCCTCCCGCGGGATCAGCTCCACGCTCGCGGCGTCGGCCAGCCCCGGAACGAGGAACTCCGTCAGCTCGCGGCACGTGGTGTCCACATCGAGGGTGGTACCGACCCGCACGGCGGCCGTGTCCAGCAGGAGCAGGCGCCGATTGGTGCGCGACAGCTCCCGCTGCCGCTCCCTCGGGGCGCTGACCTCCAGACCGATCCCCGCCACCCCCAGTACCCGCCCGTCCTCCTCCAGCCGGTGATAGGTCCCCCGCCACACCCGCGATTCGTACGGCGAGTCGGCCCGGGTACGGCCCTCCAGGACCAGCTCCCTGGGCCGCCCGTCCCGCAGCACCTGGTGCAGCACCTCGTCCGGGCGCTCGACGTCCGGCAGCACCTCGCCCAGCGTCCGCCCCAGCAGCGCCTCGGCGGGCAGGCCGTTCATCACCGCCATGTGCGGACCGACGTACAGATAGCGCAGCCCGGTGTCCAGCACCGCGATACCCGCCCGGGCGCCGTCGATGATCTGCCGCAGCAGCCGGTACTCGCGCACCAGCCGGTCCACATCGGACGGATCGCCCGCCAGGGCGGCGGCGATCACCTCGTCCGCTTCCTCGCCGAACAGCGGACGAGGGCCGGCACCCTCAGCCCACATCACGGGACCTCCCTCGGCCGGTCTGCCCCTCCGATGTGGTCCCAACATAGCAAAAGGGCAGGTCAGAGCGGCATTGCGTCGCTCTGACCTGCCCTGTTGCGCCGATCAGGACCGGCGGGCCGACGCTCTGCGGCCCAGCGCCAGCAGGCTCAGGGCAAACATCAGGACACCCAGGGGGACATGGACCGACGGCACGCGCGCGATGCCCAGGACCACTTGCACCGAGGCGAGGACGAGGAAGCCCGACGAGTACAGGATGGGCCGGGGCGATCCGCCGCCCGGCCGCCACGCCAGGACCGCGGCGATCACGTACAGCATCGTCGCCCCGTACATCACGCGCGCTCCGATGCCGTGCAGCAGCTCGCCGTGGGCCGAGGACAGCAGCACCCCGGCGGTGACCGCCTGGAAGAACAGGGCCAAGGTCTGCAGGCCGACGGTGACCTGCAGGAAAGTGAAGGTACGCGGCTTCTCCGTGGTCAGTGTGGCCATGGTGGCGGTCCCCTCTTCTGCCTCACGGCGTAGATCGATATGGTCTCGGTAGTCCGACGATGTGGGCCCGCGAAATGTGAGGCGAGGCACCGGGAGGCGGGCCAGGGGGAGCACTCGTGAGCATGAGTACGTCGTCCGATCCGGACCTGGACGTGATCGTCGGGGAGCGGGGCCACCTCACCAACCTCGCCTACCGGCTGCTCGGTTCGCTGGCCGAGGCCGAGGACGCGGTACAGGAGACCTACGCGCGCTGGTATGCGATGCCGAAGCAGAAGCAGGAGGCCGTCGAGTCGCCCGGTGCCTGGCTGACGACGGTCGCCGGCCGCATCTGCCTGGACCTGCTCGGCTCGGCGCGGGCGCGGCGCGAGCGCTACGTCGGCGAGTGGGTCCCCGAGCCGCTGCCCGACCGCGCGGAGTGGATCAGCGGCTCGGCGGGCGGCGGCGCCGGGCCGGTCGACCCGGCCGACCGGGTCACCCTGGACGAGTCGGTCAACATGGCCTTCCTCGTCGTACTGGAGTCGATGACCCCGGCCGAGCGCGTCGCCTTCGTCCTCCACGACGTCTTCCGCTACCCCTTCGCCGAGATAGCCGGGATCGTCGGCCGCACCCCGGCGGCCTGCCGGCAGCTGGCGACGTCGGCCCGCCGACGGGTGCGCGCCGCGCAGGTCCCGACGGCCCCGACGGCCGGACAGGCCCCTCTGGTGCGGAACTTCAAGGAGGCATGGGAGGCCAGGGACATCAAGGCCCTCGTCGGTCTGCTGGCCCCCGACGCCGAGATGATCGCCGACGGCGGCGGACTGGTCGGCGCCGCCCTGCGTCCGGTCGAGGGCAGCACGCGCATCGCCGAGTACCTGATCCAGATCGCCGACAGGGCCCCCGGACTGCAGCTCCTGGAACGCTCGGTCAACGGCCGGCCCGGCCTGGTCGCCCAGCACACCGGGGTCACCGTGACCGTGGCGGCGTTCGAGCTCAGCGGCGATCGCGTCACCCGCATCTGGGCGGTCCGCAATCCGGAGAAGCTCCGCCCCTGGCTGGAGGACGGACGGGGCTGACCCGGCACGCCGACGGTGACCGGCAGCACCGGCACCGTCGGCGCCACACGCCGTGATACGCCGCGATACGACGAAAGAGCCGGTCAGAGCGACTTCACGTCACTCTGACCGGCTCTTCCAGGTCGTTTGACCATGGTGTCCGAGGGGGGACTTGAACCCCCACGCCCGATAAAGGGCACTAGCACCTCAAGCTAGCGCGTCTGCCATTCCGCCACCCGGACAAGGTGTCTGTCTCGCGTCCCTCGCGGGCCGTTCCGACGTGGAAAACATTACCAAACATTCCGGGGTCCTCGATCACACCCCCCGGCGGCCGGGGATCGCCCTTGGGGAGAACGGCCCGGAGCGGGAGGATGGGGGTTCGGTACTGATCAGTGGGAGGAAGCAGCGTGAGCGAGTCGAGCACGGGCAGGACCGTCTCCGGCGAGGACGAGGTGGTCGACCTCTGCCGGGACCTCATCCGGATCGACACCAGCAACTACGGGGACCACTCGGGCCCCGGGGAGCGCAAGGCGGCGGAATGGGTCGCGGAGAAGCTCGCCGAGGTCGGGCTGGAGCCGCAGATCTTCGAATCGCACAAGGGACGCGCCTCGACCGTGGCGCGGATCGAGGGGGAGGATCCCTCGCGGCCGGCGCTGCTGATCCACGGGCACACCGACGTGGTTCCGGCCAACGCCGCCGACTGGACGTACGACCCCTTCGCCGGCGAGATCGCCGACGGCTGCGTGTGGGGCCGCGGCGCCGTCGACATGAAGGACATGGACGCGATGACGCTGGCCGTCGTGCGCGACCGGATGCGCAGCGGGCGCAAGCCCCCGCGGGACATCGTGCTGGCCTTCCTCGCCGACGAGGAGGCGGGCGGCATCTACGGGGCCCGGCACCTCGTGGACAAGCACCCGGGCCTGTTCGAGGGCGTCACCGAGGCCATCGGTGAGGTCGGCGGCTTCTCCTTCACGGTGAACGAGAACCTGCGGCTCTATCTCGTGGAGACCGCGCAGAAGGGCATGCACTGGATGCGGCTCACGGTGGAGGGCACCGCGGGCCACGGGTCCATGACCAACAGTGACAACGCGATCACGGAGCTCTGCGAGGCCGTCGGCAGGCTCGGCCGCCATCAGTGGCCGGTCCGCGTGACCAAGACGGTGCGCAGCTTCCTCGACGAGCTCTCGGACGCGCTCGGGACCCCCCTGGACCCGGACAACATGGACGCGACGCTCGCCAAGCTCGGCGGCATCGCCAAGATGGTCGGCGCGACGCTGCGGAACTCGGCCGCCCCGACGATGCTCGGCGCCGGCTACAAGGTCAACGTCATCCCCGGCCAGGCGACGGCCCACGTCGACGGCCGCTTCCTGCCCGGCTACGAGGACGAGTTCTTCGCCGACCTGGACCGGATCCTCGGCCCGCGCGTGAAGCGGGAGGACGTGCACGGCGACAAGGCGCTGGAGACGGACTTCGACGGCAGGCTGGTGGACGCCATGCAGGGCGCCCTGAAGGCCGAGGACCCGATCGCGCGGGCCGTGCCGTACATGCTCTCGGGCGGTACGGACGCCAAGTCCTTCGACGACCTCGGCATCCGCTGCTTCGGCTTCGCGCCGCTGCAGCTGCCGCCGGAACTGGACTTCGCCGGGATGTTCCACGGCGTGGACGAGCGGGTGCCGGTGGACGGACTCAAGTTCGGTGTGCGCGTGCTCGACCGGTTCATCGACAACGCCTGAGATTCGGGAAGGTGTGCGCATTCCACTGAGAAGAGTGAATGCACTCATAAGCTCGTAGCCCCGGTGATCCCTCCTCGTTACAGGTGTTGCGGTCCGCGGCTGGGACCGCATTTGCCTACTAGGAGGAACAATGATCAAGAAGGTTGTCGCCGCTGCGGCTGCCACTGGCGGCCTGGTTCTCGCGGGTGCGGGCCTGGCCCACGCCGATGCGGCGGCGCAGGGTGCGGCCATCGGCTCGCCCGGTGTCCTGTCCGGCAACGTGCTGCAGGTTCCCGTCCACGTTCCCGTGAACGTCTGCGGTAACTCGGTCTCCATCATCGGCCTGCTGAACCCGGCCTTCGGCAACACCTGCGTCAACGCCTGACGCGTCTGAAGTCTTGGGCCCCGGAGCGCATCCCAGCGCT